>PQAL01000002.1 GCA_003105035.1 Anaerolineales bacterium
GGATTCGAGCAGTTAATCACGCATTTTATCAACTGTGTACAGCAGCGCACCACACCACTTACCTCGGCTCAGGAAGCTTATCGCACCCAGCTGCTCTTGGAACAGATGGTAGCAGCCGGTTCGTGAGCTTCAATCCAAGAAAACCCGACCGCGTTCTGAACAAGCACGCGGTCTTATATTATCTTTAGGAGATTAGACATGGCAAATCATAACCGCCTCACCGTGCTCAACACGATTGTAGAAACCGGTCTCATCCCGGTGTTCTATCATCGGGATGTTGAGGTGGCAAAAAAGATCGTAGCAGCCTGCGTGGCTGGAGGGGCACGTGTGGCAGAGTTTACCAACCGGGGCGACTTTGCGCCACATGTGTTCCATGAGCTTTCACAGCACTTCGCCAAGGCTGACCCGAAGGTGATCCTGGGGGCGGGCTCCATTGTAGATGCGCCGACGACTGCCCTGTACATAGCTTCAGGTGCCAGCTTTGTTGTCGGCCCAAACCTAAATCCTGAAGTAGCCCGGCTGTGCAACCGCCGCAAGATCTCTTACAGCCCAGGCTGCGGCAGCGCCTCAGAGATCGCTGAGGCTGAAGAGCTGGGTGTGGAGATTGTCAAAGTTTTTCCAGGCGATTCGGTCGGTGGTCCACAGTTCGTAAAATCGATCCTGGGTCCTTGCCCCTGGACGCGTATCATGCCCACCGGCGGCGTGAGTGATACCCGTGAAAGTATCTTCGCCTGGTTTAACGCTGGGGTAGCAGCGGTTGGGATCGGCGGCAACCTGATCAGGAAGGAATGGCTGGCGGAAGGCAACTATGATGCAATTTCGGAGCGCGTGGCACAGGTCTTAGCCTGGATTCGCGAGGCGCGCGGCATGTCTCCCATCGCGGGGATTGAACATGTGGCCTTGTATCCTTACGCTGGGTCTTCCGCGCAAAGCCTGGCAGAATGGTACGGGCAGGTATTTGGCTTCAAGGTTCAAGATGGCAAATCGAGTATCATGCTGGAAGCCAGCGGTCCTGGCCGGATTGAGCTCATGAAAGAGGGTCAAACAGACCGTTGCCACATCGCGGTAAGGGTGTTTGACTTTGACAAGGCAGCTGAAATGCTCAGAGCTAAGGGAGTCGAGCTGGAAGAACCCAAGGTGGGTCAGGATTTTAAAGCCGCATTTTTAAAGCAGACGGACCCGGCCGGAAATCAGGTCCATCTGCTATGGAGACGCGTCTGAGTGAATTGACGCCTGTCTATTTTGAAAACGGGATGGATTCGTCCCTGGTCAACTTATCGGCAGAAGACCAGGGATTTTTTTACGATTTGACTACCAGGCAAGCCACCCACCATCTACTGCAATATTGGTTCCATGGATATAAGCACCGGCTTCCGAGGCAAGTAGCAGGGCTGCACCTTGCAGGTCTTCGATCGTACCCCAACGCCCCATCGGGATGCGTGCCTCGATGTCGATTTTCTCACGGTGGTATTCAGGGTCATTCACCAGCGGGTCGGTTAAATCGGTATGCATATAGCCGGGGGTGATCGAGTTCACGTTAATGCCCTTGGGTGCCAGATCATTCGACATGGCTCTGGTGAAGCCCAGGACACCGTGCTTGGAAGCCGTATAGGCAGGGACGAGTAAACCACCCTGGTGTGACAATAGCGAGGCGATGTTGATGATTTTCCCCTGGCCTTGCTTTACCATCTGCCGGGCAGCAGCCTGAGCGAGGAACCAGGGCGCATTCAGGTTGACCTGGAGTGTATTCTGCCAGTTTTTCACGGAGTATTCTAAGATCGGTTGACGTGGGCAGATGCCAGCGTTATTTACCAAGATATCCAGCTTGCCAAATTCGGTCACTACCTCATCAATCAGGCGTGCGAAGTCATCTGGGGTAGCAGTCAGTAAATCCACTTGTTTCCAGGCGTGCTTGTGACCCAAGGCCAGTACTTTAGAGCGCAACTCGATTGGATCATTACGATCAAAACTCACAATATCAGCTCCCGCTTCAGCCAGGCAAAGGGCAATCCCTTTTCCCAGGCCACGGCGGCTCCCAGTGACGACTGCAACTTTCCCATCGATGCGAAATTTGTCCAGAATCATCTTGATCGCTCCTCAGATTAGTATCGTTGTACGTTTATCACCTTGCGGTGGCTTGTTTGCAAACTTAGCTCAGCGGCTGAAAATATGCCAGCATTTAGCAACAATGCAGGAAGGCATAATTCAATTATCTGAGAAAGTTCTTTCCTTTCGCATGGTCAGGTAAATATTAACTTAGTGCAGTATTGCTCATTTGGATTATAGCATCTCCGATTAATGAAGAGAAGTAGTGAAACAGATTAAAGAGTAAGCTAATTGTAAAGTCTGAGTGACAAAGGTAATTACTTGACAGCATGAAGAAGTCTGTTATACTCCAAAGTTGTAATTACAACATAACATTACTACAATTTGAGCATTTTGTAAACCCGAATTAATATCGTCTTTGATTGTTCCTTGAGCATGTAGCATTATTGGTTACATGAATACCCAAGCGTTGGCTGCCAGGAGTTTCTACCCCACTTTTTCATCATGTCTCGGAATGAATTCTTCGCACAGCTTTTGTATTCTCGGCACATCATTTAAACACCCGGTCCAGGTAATTTCGGGTCATATTTTTGATAAGGCTTCGCAGGTTGAGCAGGGTGCGGACGAGGGTTCCTCTTTTCAAGAATTAGTTATCATGCAGGTTCTCTTGAGTTATCACCTGACCCTTTCTCACAATCCAGGCATAATCAGTGGTTCTACCGCACACTCATAATGATATACTTCCTTTCCAAACGGTAGGAACGAGAATGAGGAAACCCCGATGTCTGTCCGAGTCGATCTCAACCCAATTTTGAGAAGAATGTACCAGCCAGGTTACGACCCTGACAAAGGGTTGATCCTTACCGATGCGGTGGGGAAAACATTGCACGAGATAGTCACCGGCTTGGGTATTCCTCCTGACGAAGTATCTTCGATCCTGGTAAATCATCGTGTTGAACAGCCAAATTACAAAGTGCAAGACGATGACGTGATCCATCTCTCGGTTGCTATTAGTGGCGGGTGACGGAAGATACTGGGCGAGGTAAGCATATGACAGAAGTACAGCTAACAATAAATGGTAAAGCAACCCGCTGCCAGGAGGACCTAACCATCTTACAAGCTGCCGAGCAGATCGGTATCGAGATTCCGACGCTCTGTTATAGCCCTGACCTGCATGCCACAGGTGTCTGCCGCATTTGTGCCGTAGAAGTGGAAGGTTCACGGACACTGGTTGGCGCTTGCCATACTCCGGTTGCACCTGGGATGGTGGTTCGCACACATTCCCCCAAGGTTTTAGCTGCGCGGCGAGCTAACGTCGAGCTTTTGCAAGCCGCACACGATGCCATCTGCGTCACCGACCCCACCTGCGAGCTGTGCGATCTTCATAAATTGTGCTCCGATTTGCAGGTACGGCGTAGTGGATTCCGTGTCAGGCAGCGCCGTTCTTATCCTATAGAGGTAGACAATCCCTATGTTCTCCGCGACATGTCAAAATGCATTCTATGCCGCAGATGTGTTTCGGTATGCAATGAAATTGCTAAAAAGAATATCTTCTCCATCGCGTATCGAGGCTATGGCTCTAAAGTGGTGGTGGATTGTGATGTAGCCCTGGTCACCGAAGCCTGTCGAGATTGCGGAAAATGCATCGATTACTGCCCGACCCAGGCCTTGAGGCTACCGGAGAAAGTAGAGGTAACCAATGCCTGAAAAGTTGACCGTCAAAGGACGTGAGCAACTGCTGTCATTGCTGCAAGCTGAGCATGAGCGTAACAGCCACATCTCTGAGAAATTTATTGAGCAGACCGCAGTATCATTAGGTCTTTCTGTCAGCGAAGTGTACGGCGTAGCAACTTTCTACCACTTACTCTCGATCAAGCCATTAGGCCGGAATGTCATCCGGGTATGCAAGTGCTTTCCTTGTTACCTCAAAAGTTCGCAGCTGGTGGTGGAGACCATCCAGAAAGAGTTGGGCATCTCACCCGGTGAGACAACTCCAGACGGCAGGTTTTCCTTTCAATTAACCAATTGCATTGGCGCATGCGACCAGGCCCCGGCGATGTTACTGAACCATGATCTGCACGGCTGCCTGACCCCCGCCAAGATTGTTAAGGTCCTTCAGGCGTATCCGTAGAGCGGAAAAGAATGCCAGAAAAGCAACTTGTTCTCAAAAATTGTCAGGTTATAGATCCCAGGGACATCAACACTTACCTGGAACAGGATGGATTCAAGGCATTAAATCGGGCATTGGGTATGACACCCGAAGCGGTTATCGCTGAGGTCAAAGCTTCAAATTTAAAGGGCCGCGGGGGGGCGGGTTTTCCCTGTGGATTGAAGTGGGAGCTTACCCGAAAATCTGCCGGTGACGAGAAATATTTTATTTGCAATGCGGATGAAGGTGAGGTAGGGACGTTTAAGGATCGTTACATCTTGCAACAAGATCCTTTCACCCTGATTGAGGCGATCGCGATCGCAGCCTATGCCATAGGCGCGCAACGAGCTTTCATGTACCTCCGCGCAGAGTATCACTATTTGCTTGATCAATTGTTGGATGCAATTGCCCAGGTAAAAGCCACGGGGTTCCTGGCGCATGTAAATATAGAAATTTTCGAGGGTGCAGGTGCGTACATTTGTGGAGAAGAGTCTGCGCTCATGGACTCGATCGAGGGCAAACGGGGTGAAGCCCGTTTCAAACCCCCCTATCCGCCGAGCAAGGGCTTGTGGGGTAAACCGACGGTAATCAATAACGTCGAAACCCTGATGAACATTCCCCTGATTATGCTGCATGGCGCGGCATGGTTCAATCAAATTGGGACCGAAAAGAGTAAAGGCACCAAGGTTTTTTCCGTCAGTGGAGACGTGGCAAGGCCCGGCGTGTGTGAGTTTGTAATGGGCAGCCGGCTCGATGAAATCGTCCTGGATTGGGCTGGGGCCAAAGATATCAAGATGGTCCAGGTTGGTGGAGCGACAGGTGCGGTCATCCCGTTTGCGTCGCTCAAGACACCTCTGGCGTTTGAGACGGTGCTGGGTTCAGGTGCAATCACTGTCTTGAATAACAGCCGAGACACATTGGATTTTGTCACCCGCACTATCCAGTTTCTCGCTGAAGAATCGTGCGGGAAATGCACTCCTTGCAGGGAGGGGAGTGAGGTAATGCTCGAAATTCTGGAACGACTGGCCAAGGCGGATGGTCAACCCGAAGATATCAACACTCTGTCGGAATTATCCACGGTATTGTCTCTTACCTCGTTGTGTGGGTTGGGGCAGGCCACTTCGATCCCGGTGCTGGATACCCTCAAATATTTCAGAAACGATTATGATGCTCGCATAAGACAATCCGTTCTCTTACGCGCTGTGCGGCGCCAGACAAACCAGTGATGGGATGAGATACGAAAGGTGCTCAACCAGATGACGGACTCCTATCTGTGCCCTTACTGTGCGGTAACGGTCGATGCATTCGATGCACTGAAAACACATGTCATCGCCGAACACTCGACAGAACCGCTTCCATTGCCTGATGGCGTGATCCAGCTCACGATAAATAAACAAGCCTATCAGCTTTATGTAGAGCCAGAATGGACACTGCACCATGTCATCCATGACCGCTTAGGGCTTACCGGAACGAAGACGTTTTGCGACCGAGGCGCCTGTGGCTCCTGCACGGTCAACATTGATAGCCGGCCGGTACTCTCCTGCATGACGCTTGCGATCGAGTGTAAGGGCAAGACCATCGAGACCATTGAAGGGATTTCAGCTGACCACCATCCTTTGATTGAAGCGTATGTCACGCAGCATGCCATGCAGTGCGGCTATTGCACGCCCGGTTTTATTGTGACTGGCAAGGCGTTGCTTGACCACAATGCCGATCCAACTGAGGAAGAAATTAAGGAAGCATTGGCGGGTAACCTTTGCCGCTGCGGTACCTACCCTCAACATCCCAAAGCAGTGCTTGAGGCAGCTCAGGTTCTCAGGGAAGGAAGATGACCATGGCGGACGAACCGGGATCCTATCAGAAGCTACGCACAGAAGGGCAGTACAACGTCGGTCCTGAGCCGCTGGATATAGCCTTCAGGGAGATTGGCAAGCGTGGTCAACGTCGTTTGGATGGCTATGAGAAGGCGACCGGAAAAGCACTTTACACGCGCGACATGGAACTCCCCGGGACATTATATGCGCGAGTACTGCGCTCACCCTATCCCCATGCAAGAATCATATCGATGGATACCCAACAGGCGGAGACGTTTCCCGGGGTCAGGGCTGTGTTACGTTATGATGATCCAGAAATCAGCGGCCGGATATTGAATGGCAGTTATTTTGCCCAGGGATGGTCACGCCCAAAGTTGGCTGGATGGGCTCTAAAACCAATTCACCTGGTCTTGGCAGATGAAGCCTGGTACGAAGGACAACCGATGGGTGCCGCGGTCGCCGCTGAAAGTGAAGATATCGCACAGCAAGCTTTGAGCCTCATCCGCATTGAATGGGAGGAGCTGCCCTTTGTCCTTGACCAGGAAGAGGCGCTTAAACCTGATGCACCTATCTTGCGCCTAGGTGCTTCGAGTAATGAGGTTCATGACCCGCGCAAGTTTTTTGAGGTGGGTGATGTGGCGCAAGGTTTTAAGGAAGCTGATCAGGTGATAGAATTCAAAGCCCGACGCCGGCCGCACCTGTGGGCTGGTGCGGAGATGCCCAGCGCCTTGGTGCGCTGGCTGGACGGCCGCTTGGAGCTGTGGGTGCACCAGCAACAACCTTACATCGCCAAGCAGCTGATCGCTGAATGGCACAACCTCCCCATGGACAAAGTCACCGTCAACACCCTCTATCAGGGTTGCTCATTCGGTGGTCGTGGCAACCCGGCCAACCACTCTGAAAACGGCATCAATATTTTAGCCAGCCTGTTATCGAAGGCAACGGGACGTCCGGTCAAGATGCTCTACGACCGGCGCGACACTTTCTTCGGTGAATCTGGTGATATGGCGGTAAGCGATTTTAAGGTGGGCTTCAAGAATGACGGAACCATCACCGCGGTTCAGATGAAAAACATCTTCGCTGTCTACCTGGCTGCCACAGGGATTGACCATTTTGTGGATAACACGCGCATCAAGAACCTGGCATGCGAGGCAACCCCGGTGGATGTGAGCATTGGTCCAGCCTGGTGGGCACGTTGTGAGCATCTGACCAGTTGCCTGGCCTTGACGCTGATCTTTGATCATGTCGCGGCGACATTGAAGATGGATCCCATTGAGGTAGCTCTATTAAATGATGGTAGCCATGGGCATGATACCAGCTATCTAGACGAGTACAAACGTGAGTATGGATTCCCCGCTCGCGATAGTCTCAAGGAATGTGTCGAAACCGGTAAACGGGTTATTGGCTGGAATGAGAAATGGCACTTGCCGGGTACCCGGCGATTAGAGAATGGCAAGCTGCATGGGATTGCCTTCACCTGGTCTCACAACTGGGACGATACACGCGGCGCAGGTTCAGCTGCCGTGATGATCGAAAATGACGGCTCGGTCACCATCATTGGACAGCATGTGGACATTGGCCCGAATCCGTGGACGCCACTGTGCCAGATTGTGGCTGATGAGATCGGGGTTCCCTTCGAAAGCGTGCATATCAAGCCCTGGACCGGCGATACCGGATTTGTGCTCATGTCACCTGATGGCTCCTGCAATTTAGTCACCAATGGAAACATTGTGCGCAAGGCCGCCCACAAAGCCAGGCAGATGCTTCTTGAACTGGCGGCTGAAAAGTTCAAAGTAGAAAATCCCGAAGAGCTTGAGATCCAGGATGGGCTAGTTTTTCTCAGGGCCGATCCTACGCAGGCCCTTCCAGTCCGGGAGATTGTGGCCCGCTCGGTACCCATGCATGTTTCTAGTGCCTTCTGGACTCAGCCGCCCATCATCGGTTGGGCATGGCACAATCAGGGTATCTGGGGTCAGGCGAATGAAACCGGACGACCACGCTTATGCCGTCAGGTACATTTCATGGAAGTCGAAGTCGACCCCGACACAGGCCAGGTGGAGGTGACCCGCGTGGTCAACGTTAATGATGTGGGCAAAGCAGTCTCGCCTGAAGGAGTAGAGGGGCAGATGTATGGTGGCACGGTCATGGGTGTGAGCCGTGGGACAACCGAAGAGATGATTTGGGACCCCAATACGGGTGTGCTGCTCAATGGCAACCTGCTGGATTATAAATATGCCACGATCCTCGACTGCGGGCCAATCGACACACCGTTTATTGAGACCGGATTAGGGCACGGCCCATATGGAGCATCAGGTATTGGTGAAGCCACGGCTACGATCATCCCGGCATTGGTTGGCCCGGCTGTATATAACGCGATCGGCTGCTGGGTGGACGATTTTCCTATCACTCCAGACAAAGTACTAAAAGCTCTGGGGAAGATCTAAGGGTACCGCGATGAATAAATTCACCCACATAAATGCCACCAGCATCGAAGAAGCCGTCTTGCTCTTGCAGCGCTATAGAGGCAGGGCAAATCTCATCGCGGGAGGGACTGATCTCCTTGGAAAATTGAAGGATGAGGTCATGCCAGCCTATCCCGAGGCGATCATTAATCTCAAGTCGATCCCAGGTCTGGATTTTATCCACTACGAAAATGAAATGCTCAAGATAGGTGCATTGACCCGGTTAGCAGATATTGCCGCTGAGCCGATCATTCAAAGCCAGTACTCTGCATTAGCCCAAGCAGCCAGTCGAACCGCATCGCCTCACCTGCGTGAGATGGGCACGCTGGGCGGTAATCTTTGCCAGGATATCCGCTGCTGGTATTATCGCAGCCCCAATAACCGCTTCCCCTGCTTGCGGAAAAGCGCCGGTCGCTGCTACGCACTTACTGGCGACGATCGCTATCACTCCATCTTTGGCGGAAGTGTGGAAGAAGGCTGTATCGCGGTACACCCGAGCGATACCGCACCAGCACTCATTGCGTTGAATGCTCAGATAAAGACCTCCAGGCGTATCATCCGCGCTCAGAATTTTTTCCAAGTCGATGAGTGCCGGACTACCATACTGGAGGACGATGAAATTGTGACTGAGATCCATGTGCCAAAGCCGCACGGCAAGAGCGCCTTTGAAAAATTCGCCCTCCGCAAAGCGATTGATTTTCCGATCGTAAATGGAGCAGCTGCGATTGAAGTACAAGATGGTTTAGTGAAGACTGCCAGAATTTGCCTTAATGCGGTTTATGTCATTCCTTACAAAGCAACCTTGGCTGAGCAAGCCCTTGTTGGCCAACCGCTCAATATTTCCAGCGCCCAGGCGGCTGCAGATGCGACCGTTTCAAATGCTCTACCCCGCCATCGCAACCAATTTATGGTCGAGTTCACCCGGGCGTTGGTGAAGAGATTGGTTCTGGCCTGCCAATAATGATCTGTTTTTATAACCTTTATTTTATTTAGAGATGGGAGAAAAATCTTGAAAGAAATACGGCTTCATGGAAGAGGTGGCCAGGGTGCAGTCCTGGCGGCTGAATTAATGGTTGTGGCAGCCTTCGAGGATGGTAAGTATGGTCAGGCGTTCCCTGCCTTCGGAGGCGAGCGTAGAGGTGCTCCGGTACAGGCGTTCGTCCGCCTGGACGAGCATCCGGTGCGAGTGCGCTACCGCGTCAATCAGCCTGACCATGTCATCATCATGGATCATACCCTGCCAAACATGGTGGATGTGTTGGATGGTCTTAAACCTGGCGGGCTGGCACTGATCGACAGTGAAAAATCACCAGCCGACTTGCTGTGGTCCGTCGATGCACCGGTTTATGCAGTTCCAGCCACGCGCATCGCCCTCGAGGTATTCGGCCATCCGTTCGTTAATCCCGCCATGCTAGGTGCCTGGGCTGCCGTTACCGGTGAGGTCAGCCTTGAAGCAATCACACATGCGTTCCAGCATCGCTTTCCCGGTTCACTGGGTGAAAAGAATGGCCGCGCCGCAAAGCTGGGTTATGAATTTATCCGTGACGGGGCAGCCCCAGTTCAGGTAAAGAAAGCCGCCCAGGCAGTGGGGCGTCCCTCCGTATGGCTGCGGGAAGAGGTGGCAGGCGTACCGGGGCAACCCTTGCATTTCGCTTCAGTAGTAGCTGCACGCACCTCCCTGGCATACCCAACGGGGAGCTGGCGTTACAGCCGACCCGAAATCGACCTGGAAGCTTGTAATGGTTGCACGATCTGTGAAACGTTCTGCCCCGACAGCTGTATGGCCATCGTGGACGAGAAAGCTGTTGTTGACTTCGAGTTTTGTAAAGGCTGTGGTATTTGTGCCGAAGTATGTGCTCGGGATGCAATTCAAATGGTGAGCGAGGAGGCGTGAGAAATGGCAAAAGGTAAACTATCTGTAATGGAAGGCTCAATGGCAGTCGCGCAGGCTGTCAGAGCCTGCCGACCAGCAGTGGTCTCTGCTTATCCTATCACGCCCCAAACCCACATCATCGAGTTTCTCGCCCAGATGGTTGCCAATGGCGAGCTCGAGGCTGAGTACATCCGGGCAGACTCAGAATTTTCTGCAATTTCTATTTTAGCAGGTGCCAGTGCCACAGGCGTGCGCACCTACACCGCCTCATCGTCACAAGGTCTGCTCTTGATGACCGAGATGATCTATTACCTGGCTGGCACAAGGTTACCGGTGGTATTAACCGGTGCGAATCGCCAGATCACTGCCCCGATTGGTTTACAGCCTGACCACCAGGACACGATGAGTTTTCGCGATGCAGGCCTTATCGAGCTCTATGTGGAGGATGTTCAAGAAGCTTATGATACCCATATCCAGGCGTTCAAAATTGCCGAGGATCACGATATTTTGTTGCCGATCATGGTATGCATGGACGGCTTCGTTTTGACGCATGTTTATGAGCCGGTAAAGACCTTTAACCAGGAAGATGTAGATGCTTTCCTGCCTCCATACGTACCCATCCATTATATGACCCCTGAAAAGCCCATGGTCTTTGGTTCCGGAACCGATGAGCCAAACACCATGGAATTTCATTACATGGGTCAGCAGGCTGCACTGCGGGCCATCAACAAAATCGAAGTTGTGGCGCGTGAGTTTGAAGCCAGCTTTGGGCATTATCGGGGTGGCCTGATTGACACGTATGCCACGGAGGATGCAGAAGTAATCCTGGTAGCCATGGGCTCTGTGATCGGTACCCTGCGCGAAGCTGTAGATATCCTGCGGAGTGAGGGGACAAAGGTCGGGTTGGTCAAAGTGCGCAGTTTCCGACCTTTTCCAGCTGAAGCACTAAGGCAAGCGATCAGCCATGCAGGTGCGGTGGCTGTGTTGGATCGGGCCCTGTCTTTCGGTTTCGAAGGGATACTTGCCACCGATGTCAAATCGGCACTATACGATGCACCCAAACGCCCCCTGATATTAGGCATGATGGTCGGTTTTGGTGGGCGAGAAGTAAATCTGGAAACCATTCGTGAGGTTGTCCAACGCACTCAGCGGGCGTTGGATACCGGCAGTGTTCCCAACCAGGCCGAATTCATCGGATTGAAGACGGATACCCTGCCATCGTTTAGAGTATAGCCTGCCTGGCATATTCGATATTTTCTCCGAGCGTTTCTACGCCGGACGACCTATTTTCATTATCGTAGATGAGGATGTTTTATGGATCAACTCTTGCTTGACAAATATGACAAAATGCTCTTCACACCTGGTCATCGCGCCTGCCCTGGCTGCGGGGCTACCATTGCCGTGCGCGCCATCCTGGAAGCGACCGGACCGGACGTGATTGTGGTCAGCCCGACAGGTTGCCTGGAGACTTTTTCCGCTCAATATCCCTACTCGCCCTGGGGTGTCCCCTGGTTGCATGTCCTGTTTGAAAACGCAGGAGCAGTCGCCTCAGGGGTTGAAGCCGCCCTCAAAAAACGCGGGCTTGCCGATAAGGTTAAGGTTGTCATCATCGGTGGCGATGGTGGCACGCACGATATTGGTCTGGGCGCACTCTCAGGCATGTTGGAACGTGGTCATAATGTGACCTATATCTGCTATGACAACGAAGCATACATGAATACCGGTGTGCAGCGTTCCAGCTCCACGCCTGTGGGCGCTTCCACAGCGACCAGCCCGGTGGGTAAACAGTCCTGGGGCAAAGAACGCCCGAAGAAAAACCTGCCTGCTATCGTCATGGCACATGGCGCTCCGTACGTAGCTACCGCGTCGATTGCCTATCCCAAGGATATCACCCGCAAAGTAAAGCAAGCTTTGTCGATTGAGGGGCCGAAATATATCGAAATTCACAGCCCATGCCCTATCGGGTGGGGGTTTGAATCCGCATCAACCATCGAGCTGGCCAAGTTAGCTGTCCAAACAGGTCTTGTGCCAATCTATGAGGCTTTTCAGGGCCAACCTCTCAAGGTACGCAAAATCCCCAAGCGTGTCCCCGTGACCGAATATCTGCGGGGGCAAAAGCGGTTTCGTCACCTCGTTGAAGGTGAAGGCGATGAGCTACATATCGCGCAAATACAAGCGATTGCCGATGCAAATGCGGCTCACTACGGGTTGTAACATTGGCGTAATTGAATTGAAATCAGAGGTTGATTTACACAGGTTGTAATAAACCTGAGTTTGGTGTGCGGTGCCAGATCATTTAGATAAATGTTGAGGTGGCACCGCATACTCGTATTTATCCAGCAATAATTCTTCCACCTCGCTGATCGGGCGATCGAACGGGCCCAGTCTTTCCATTTTCAGGCTGGTGACTGCCGCAGCCCACACCATGGCCTGGTATGGCTGCATGGACAGGCGCATGGCCATGTACGCCCCGATACAGGTATCCCCACGGCCACTCCGGCCGTCCATCTGCTGCGAGTAGAACCCGGCCGAATAAAATTCACCACCAGCAAATAACAGCAGCCCATCTCGATGGGTGACAATGATTTCCTTTGCCCCCAGGCCGGCAAACATTTCAGCGGCTTTGTGGATATCCCTTTCGCCAGTGAGGTGCTCCGCTTCGACTGCATCGCTCTTAAGCACGTCAATATAAGGTAGCGCTTCGGGCATCTCGTCCCATGCTTCGTATTTCAAGCTTTGACCTCTCAGCACGCGTACGAATCCCTGCATGTCAGCCCCCAGCAGGACTTGCTTTTCGTTAAGAAAGCGTATGACATCCAGGCCGACCTCACCCCGCAGGCTTGTGCCGATCACCGCTGCCTTCATCTGCAGCGTAGCCACCTCCTCAACCGTGATCGACCCGGCGGTACTGGCTACGGACAGGGAGCGGAAATCCGGGTCAAGCGTGGGGTATTCCAATCGCATCGTAGTCGATGTGGGTGTATAGGTGGCGAAGCAGTCAATCCCCGCCTGAGTGAATTTATCCACCACGCGCTGGTCCTCTTTGGCCAGGCGAGTCACCACAGCGACTTTTATTCCAAGCCGATTGGCAGCATGCGCAGCATAGTTCATTGCACCGCCATCCACGTAGCGTGTACCAGCCGGAGAAATGATTGTATCCTTGGTGTAATTGCCAATACACACCAGGTCATATTTTGGAATGTTATTCATATGCGGTTTCAGTATTATTAATTAAATAGACCGATGATCAAGCTGATCACCCAATAAATGCCAGCCCCCACCAGCGCAGTAGCCGGGATGGTCAGGAGCCAGGCCATGCCGATTTCCTGCGCAACGCCCCAGCGTACCTTGTTCTTTCTCTCAGCAGCCCCGACACCCATGATGGATGAGCTGACCACCTGGGTGGTGCTTACCGGACCTCCTACTAATGAAGCGCTCAAGATCACGACCGAGGAAGCGAGCTGAGAAGAAAATCCATCCACGGGTCGGATGCGGAAAAATTTCGCGCCCAGGGTCTTGATCAACCTCCACCCGCCCAGGGCTGTACCGGCCGCTATCATCGTTGCACAAGCTAGGATGACCCATTTGGGCACTTCAAAAGTTGATAAATATCCTCCGGTGACCAATGCCAGGGTGATGATGCCCATCGTCTTTTGAGCATCATTGGTACCGTGGGAGAGCGCCAGAGAAAGAGAAGTGAGAATCTGACCACGATTGAAGTATTTATTGACCCTTGGCGATGCATTCCAGCAGGCCAGGTAGATCAAGCGTAAGACAATGAAACCGAAGGCGAAGCCAATCATCGGGGATAGGAACAAGGAGAGCAAGACTTTGAGCAAGCCTGGCAGCATGATGGCACTCCAGCCTGCATCGATGAGCACCGCGCCGATCAAACCGCCGATCAATGCGTGTGACGAGCTGCTGGGGAACCCCAAGTACCAGGTGAGCAGGTTCCATAATATGGCACTGGTCAGGGCGGCCAAGATCACCAGCAGGTTAATCGCCGCCGATTCAACCACCTCATTGCCGATCGTCTCCGCGACTGCCACGCCAAAAATGAACGGGCCAACAAAATTCGCAGCCGCAGTCATCCACAAGGCAACCCGAGGGGGTAATGCCCGTGAAGAGATCATGGTCGCCACGACGTTGCTCGAATCGTGGACTCCATTTAAGAAATCGAAGACCAGAGCCAAGATGATGATGACGATAATTAATGGGCTCATTGGTATGGTCTTCCTACGTGATCTTCACGACGATATCGGCGATGACATTGGCAGCTTCGTCACCCCTGTCAGCCGCATTACTGAGATGACGATAAACCTCGCGCGATTTCAACATCTTCATCACATGCTTGATATCCTCCGCACCGCTGAAGAGATCGGCCAGTGCCTCTCGGTAGACTTCCTCAACCCGGTTTTCAAGGGTCTTAGCCCGCTGGGCATGCTCATTGGCAACTTCAGGATGGAGCTCCAGGCGGTCAACCGCCATCAACAATTCATAAGCCGCATCCCTGAGTAATGATGCAATTCGCAGCATGAACGCTGTTGGGCGCACGCGTAGGACTTCCATCTCGGTCACCGTGCTGTAAGCATAATCCAGCACATCATCTATGGTGCGTGATAGTGAAAAGATATCCTCCCGATCGAAGGGGGTGACGAAGGTCTTATTCAGCTCAGAAATCAGGATTCTCCGGGCTTCATCAGCTTCTTTCTCATTGGTTTCCAATCGTGCAGCCGCGGTCGTGTCTTCAGCCATGTAGGCTTTCAGGGCTTCTAAGCCTTGCAAGGTTAGCGCGGCTTGATCATGGATCAGCTTGATGAAGACGCTCTCTCGCTTTTTAAAATAACTGCGCATAATACCACTCCTCACCAACTACAGATATTTAATACAGCCAGCCTCAACCAGAAGAAGTAATCCATGTTTAACCTGTGCAAGTGTGTTGCCAGGTCGGAGCTCAAGGGTCCGAAATGCAGTATCCGGCAGGTAATGTGCGATTATACCAAAATCAATCTCTCCCAACCCAGGTGCAAGGTGATCGGTCAAACCGTTCACATCATGCAGGTGGCATCCAACCATGCGGGAAGCGTACCGTTTAAGCCAATCCTCGTGCTTAAAAAACCCCAGGCGGTCAAGTGCCTGGGCATGCCCCACATCGTAGATAAAACCCAGCCGGCCTGGGTCTGCCAGGTCAAGCAGCTCTTCCATTTCATCCATGACGGGGATATCCATATAGTGATAACGATTTTCTAACCCGAGTATGACATTACGGGTCGCAGCATACTTGAGTAGCTCATCCAGGCTTTTTCTGACAGCATCCAGACGTGGAGCAGCCTTCGCCGTACGTGCTTGACTGATTTCAATTTTATACTTTTGGTATTCAGTCGTGTGCGTTTCGCTCTTCTTGAATAATCCTCGTAATTTGTTTTCGTGTCCCATGTCGGCAGCCACGTTCCCACAATGGACGACGACTATTGGTGCGCCTCTTTCTGATGCCAGCTGGATGCTATTCATCACCGCTCGCACACCTTGCCTGCGGCAGTCTTCATCATTGGATGAAATCACCCAATCACGATTGACCAGTTCCTTGGTGGAGACGTCCGCCGGGCAGGGTTCGTGGATACTACTGAGTTGATAGTGATTCCAATTCACAATAGATAACATTAGTGAATCAATCTGGTGATTCAGCTCAATTTTTGTTGCCCCCAGGGTCTTTGCAATCCGAAAAAATTCATTCAGATCGGAATAATTGGTGATAGCCCACATGGTCGACATCGAGGCAGTGGTGGGTAGGTTTTCAGCTGTCATGATACGTTCACATCAAAATCCAGTGCTCAGGTTCAAATATGATAGCTACTTTAGTATTTCCAATTGACTCAAGTCAGAAAATTGCCTAATAAAAATGTCAGCTTTAGCGCCTGGCTCATAATTGTACGCCACCGTGGTTATGCCACTATTCTGGGCTCCTTCCAACTCGGAGGACTTATGACCAACAAATATTGCCTGATCGGCTTCGATTCCCAATTGAGCTAACGCCAACCGGTATATCCGGGGATCCGGCTTTTGCACACCTACCTCACTGGATGGAATGATCGAATCCCACAGGTTTCCAATACCGCCGCGCTCTAATTTGCTGAGTTTGAAATGCAAAGGGTGAGCTGTGTCAGTAATGATCCCAAGATATAACCCACGTGCTTTCAGTATTTTCAAAGTCTCAAGCGTATCGTTCCAAAAGTGGACCTGTTCTTTTTCCCGGATTGCTGTGGCGATCCCTTCAGCCACTAGATTGGGGTCGGTGATACCATACAGGTTAAGGACGCCAGCTTTGTATTGTTCAAAGGACATCTGTCCGACGAATGCCTGATGGCGGAGTTTAGCGATCTCTGACTCTAAATTGTCGGGGCAAGGAATCCCGTGTTGTTTTATAAAGGGGGCTAACTCCTGATCCTTGTTTTTTCGATAGTAAAGCACCCCATCTGCATCAAATAAAACCGCTTTAATCTTGCGGGACAGCTTTGTTCCCTTGGCTTTCTGTAAGCGGTTGCGATATTCACGTTTAAGCAGGTCCAGCAGCTCGATCATGTTGCTAATGATGAGATCAGGTATAGCCCCGTCATCGCTCTCACCATGGTTAAAAGCGTGCCTGATCTGGATGGCGAGCTTGAAACCGGCTCGCTTTGAACCCACGATATCTCTTGATATGCGATCTCCAATATATATGCATTCACTAGTGGGGCTATTCGATAGACGGGCTGCATAGTGAAATATTGCTGGGTCAGGTTTTCGTCGCCCATATTCACTCGATAATACAATCGGATTGAAATACTGTTTTATTCCATATTGGCATAAATTTTGAGGCACCTGCCCATGGCTGGTGACATTACTGATCAGACCGATTTTGTATCCCAGATTTTGAATTTCAGCTAACACTGATGGCATTTCGGGCCGCATCTGTCTGCAATAATAGTGAGTTTCAATCCAGACCATCAAGTCATCGGCATTTGCATCCAGCCGAGGGAAGTCATACGGATAATCAGCCAAGATATAATTACGCCAAACCGCACTCACTGGTAGTTCTTCGAGGGTTTCCAGCCTCCATTGGTGATAGCGTGCAAGCCCACCTGTAACCAGGTCATATAAATGCGCATCGGATAGGTGTAGATCTATCCCATGAGCCGAAAGAAGCTGTTGAAGTCCAGGTGTAGCCTGCAGACGCATTTCTGGTGAATACCAAAATGTTTCTATTGTGCCACCCATATCGAAGAATACGGTCTTGACAGTCATTTATATTTTCCCTTAAAACCAGAATCTAAATCCTTCCCATCTGGATTAATTCGAATTCCGGTATTCAAAAAGACAAAATAACAATAATAATTATTTGACAAACAATTACGTTATTGTTTTGGGACACGGACAGACTGCGTCCGTGTCCCAAAAGCACAGCGAGCTAGGGTTAAGTTATGAGCAGCTTATTCTGATTAAGGAGCAACAAGCAAGCTAGCCGCCCAAAAATCGCGTACTTTACTAACGTTTTCCCAGTCGAAGACTGGATCCATCTCCCAGACCTGAGGCAGTAGCTCATCCAAAGGCAGGTTGTCTTCAAAGACTGGAAGACCTTCAGCCGCTGGGTATGTACCAATCTCGTTCCAGGGTTCAAAACCTGCTTCCGAGAGAATAAAACGGATGAAGAGTTTGGCTGCGTTAGGATGTGGGGCATTGTTGGCTACAGCAAGGAAGCTGGTCTTGAAGATGCCCATGACCGGTTCCATACCAAAACAAGGAGCCATGTTCAATTCGCCTTCTTGGGTAGCTTCGTAGCTCGAGTAGCCTGTCCAACCAAAACCAGGTTCTTCGCCTTCGGGTAATTCAAGCCCGGCAAAGGCTGCATCCACCATATCGCCATCGTCAAGAACCACCACATCGTTATACGCCAGTTTCTTGAGCCACAGATAGCCGGCATTCTCCGGGACCATACCAGAAGCATCCGCTACTGCAAGCTCATCGGCAGTCCAGTCTTTGCCATAAAGATCCTTATAAGCCTGGGCCATTTCGTCTGCATTTTGAACGAAAGTGGCAATCTTTGCCATGGTGCTGACGTCTGACATCGGGTCTTCCATGAAGAATTTACCCTTGTAAACGGGTTCTGTTAGCTGCCAGATGTTGGTGAGTGGACAGCCATCCGGGTGGATCTTGTTGTTATACCCGATTACATCGGTCGAGTGGCGCGCGACTGCAAACGGACGCTCATCAGTTAGCTCAGGGATAGACACATCCCTTGGAACGAACGACCATAACCACTGGTTTGGAACGAATTGGCCAAACAGGATGTGCCCATCGCTGTTGAACCAAACATCCCCAACCACATTCCCGCTTTCCTGCTCTGCAGCCATCTTGGTATCGATGCCATCGGTGTCAGCAACATCGAATTCAATGTCTGGGTATAGGGCATACCATGCATCAGGCAAATCCTCAACTCCGCCTGAATTGGCATAGACTGTCACCTTCCCTTCCTTAATTGCCGCAGCTTCGATAGCCTCCCAGTCATCAGTGGCTGGCTGGTAAGGACCAAAACCGTTATCCTTTGCCCATTGTTCGTTCGGGGTGAGTGATGGCTCAGGGACAGTCGTGGATGCTACTGGCTCGATTGCAGGCGCTGTTGTTGGGGTAGCCGTGGTAGTACAACTGGTAATGATACTGAACAAAATGCAAATTACTAAAAACCTCACAAAAATCTTCATTACATCCTCCTTACTGTTAGTTAGCCTGAAAATAAGTGAAAAAATCCAAAGCACTGAGTTTATTTTGAGTTCGTTTGAATAGTCCTCCTTTCAATGGTTTTTTCTCCCATTTCATTAATTACAACTGTCATTAATTCATCTAGTGATTCCCATGATCCTTGATTAATTATTGGGGGTAATCAAATTTCCGCTTGCTTTATCGTAGAGGTTTAGCGTTTCAGGATTAAATTTTAACCAGATCCGGTCATCCATCTGGATTTTGCTGATGCCCATGACTCTAACGGTCAGTTCCATCTCACCCAGGCGAGCAATAATGGTCGAGTCTGCTCCGGAGGGCAGGACGGAATAGGCGCTGAACTCCACTGCTTCAGGGAGAGGTTGGGAGAATATGGCGATATCTTCAGGCCGAATGCCTACTACTACGCTGCCATATGCGTTACCGGTATTTATCGTGATCATAAATTTCCCTAGGTCGACAGAATTCTTCCCACTAACCACACCATCCAGCAAGTTCACTTTTGGATTACCAATGAAATCCGCTACGAAAAGATTAGCGGGGAAATGGTAGACCCTATCGGGGGTATCATACTGTTGCACAACACCTCCTTTCATGATAGCAATGATGGTGGACATGGTTAATGCTTCCACCTGGTCGTGGGTCACATAGATGGTGGTAGCGCCGGAAAGATGATGCAACCGTTTGAGTTCGGTGCGCATGTCCATGCGCAGGCGGGCATCCAGATTTGAGAGCGGTTCGTCCATCAGGAACACCTTCGGGCGATAGGCGAGCATACGAGCTAATGCAATGCGCTGCTGTTGGCCTCCACTCATTTCGCGTGGATAACGATCTTCAAAGCCTTCCATCTGTACTTCTTTGAGCGATTCTTTCACCCGCTTTTCCATCTCAGCCTTGGGCATTTTCTGGATTTCCAGGGCAAAAGTAATGTTCTTATCCACCTTCATATGCGGCCATAAGGCATAATTCTGGAAAACCAACCCTAAATCGCGCTTACTGGAGGCAAGCGAAATACCCTTGTCGTAAGAAAAAACCAACTTATTACCAATATAGATCTCGCCGCCATCTGGGTCTTCCAAACCAGCCACGCAGCGCAGCAGCGTCGTCTTGCCGCACCCAGATGGCCCCAAAAGTGTTACGAAGTTCCCTGGTTCGATTTCCAAGCTGACATGATCCAGGGCAACCACTTTACCAAATTTTTTTGTTAAATTTTTTATACTGATGGTTGTTTCCATGAAGTCCTCGCTTTACATCCCGAGACCCTTTTTTAGACTGCCGCCTGAGAAGCGACTGATGATGGCGTTCCCTATGATTGTGATGATTATCAAGATCAGGACGACAATGTTCCCCATTTGATCTCTTCCGGCTTCGATATACCTCATGGTCAGGCTTGCCAGCAACTGGGTGTCACGGGTGACAAGCAGGATAATTAAGGACAGCTCGCGCATGGTAGTGATAAACGTCAGCAGGAAACCGGAAATGAAACCACTCATGGTTAGCGGAAAGATGACACGTCTGAAACGCTGCCAGACACTAGCACCGGACACTTGGGCAGCCTCCTCCAGTTCGTGCCCCACCTGCATCATAGCTGAGACCCCTGAACGCGAAGAGTAGGGGATGTGTTTAGCCACCGAGACAATCACCAACAGGGCAAATGTTCCATATAAGGAAGGCAATGGTCCTATCTTCTTGGCGAACATGGCAATATAAACCGCGCCAAAAGCGATGCCCGGGATGACATACGGAATGTATGCAAGCTGGTCGATCAGCTTAGCAAGCCGGGTACCACGGCCTTTAACGATGGAATATCCAAGCAGGACACCAAGCAGGGCGGTGAAAAACGATGTATACAAGGCAAGCCGTATGGAATTCCAGGCGGTTTTGTAGATTTTCGGGTTAAGAAGGACTCCCGGTTCGCCGTCGTTGTACAACGGGTTAGGTTGTCCGATCCAGTTCTGCAAAGTCAGATTGCTTAAGCTGTAATCCCCCGTCCGCAGCAGGAATGTGTCATAAATCAGCAATCCCAACGGTACTACAAGAACCATCAGCTGAAAACTGATCACGACCACAAAGAGAACCTTCTTCATATTCCTTAATTTACTTGGATTGGAGACAAACCCTCGCCCCCCGATTGTCTCATAACTCCTGCGCGTACCGGTCAGTCTCTGGTTGAGCGAAATGGTTACCATGGAGAACATGATCAGGACGATCGCCAGCACGAAGGCATCAGCCTTGTCTCCAGCTGCCAGACTGCCTCGGATCATGGTAGCAACCACATAATACCGAACCGGTGAGCCCAGGATATTCGGTCCGCCGAACGTGCCCATCACCTTGGAGAAAGTCATAATGAAACCAGACAGTAAAGCCGGTAGAACCAACGGCAGGGTGATCTTCCGTAAGATACGCCATCGGTCAGCACCCATCAGTTCTCCTGCTTCTTCAAGGTTGGAATCGATCGACATCAGCGCTGCTGAAACAAATAGAAAAAAGAAGGTGTAATAGTGCAGCGCACAACAAATGATAATCGGCACGGGTCCATACGACAACCAGTCGGGCGGACTTACTCCAAAAATGGATTCAATCATTCCCGGGGCTCCACCGACTGTCCTATTCTTGAACAGCACCAGCCAGGCTTGAGCTAATGTCCAGGAAGGCATAATGTAGGGCAAAACCGCTAGTGAGGTGACAAGCTTTCTACCAGGCATATCGGTACGCACAACCAGCCAAGCCAGCGAACCGCCGATGATTAGAGCAAGGACAACCGTGCCCATGGCGATGGTCATCGAATGCATCAGGGGGGTGTAGGTATATATTCGGCCAAATATCCCCGTCGACATCCTGATCCAGTGAAAAAGCGTGAATTCACCGTTCACAGCACCAGGGATACGGCTGGTATCAACAGGCTGCCAGGTAAACGTGGTCTCAACCAGTTGATATAGAGGGTTGACGACCATTATGGCCATCAGCCCGAGCATGATCAAAGCTAAGACGACGTGTGGTTTGGTCAGCCAGTGAAAGAATCTACGGGAACTAGCCTGAAGCTTCAGTAAGAAGGGTTGTGAGGAGGTCGCAGGGATTTGCATGAATAAGCTCCGAGTAATCCACTCTACCTAGTAAAGTGTTTCATTGGTTTTCTTCAGGCGCGCGCGCATTTGATCCAGCTTATCCAGGTTTGTCATTACATACCCCTGGTCTTCCTGAGCAACTGCCAATAGAAGAGTATTAATAATAGTCATAGGCACAACCAAGGAATGGAACTCTGAAACAGGACCGCGCTTTGCAGAGAGCACCACGTCTGCTTTATCACCTATGATTGAGCCAAGCGTGTCGGTTAAGATGATCACCGGGCATTTGATTTCATTCGCATAATCCAGGATTAGCTGCAGAGTCCCCGAGATATCAAAAAAACATATCGCAAACAAGAGGTCCTGATCGGTCATTGACAACAGCGGTTCCAGCATTTCTCTACCGGCAGTGGTCAGTGGAACAACTTGCCACCCAAAACGACCTAACCGAATTTCCATTAAATTTACCAGTGAGACAGATGGTCCAACTCCAAAGATAAAAATGCGTTTACGTGAGCGGATCATCTCCACAGCCCGATTCAGAGATTGACGATCAATTGTCTCAAGGGATAAGGTCAGGTAATCGATCTCGGAAACGACCAGCCGCTCAAAGATATCGCCGCCCTGGCGCAGGTCTTCAAGCCTGCCGCGCAGGCGGGCTGAATGGGTGACTCTTTGCCTGAAAGCCTCCTGAATAACAGTCCGCATGGCCGGGTAGCTGGCGAACCCAAGGGTACGGGCGAAGCGTACCAGGGTAGCCTCGCTTAAACCCAACCGGTCGGCAATCTCACCCGCGGAAAGAAAGGCAGATTCCTCCTGGTTTTTCCGCAGGTAATTGGCAATACGCTTCTCACTTTTGGTAAGTTGTTGGTAGTGATCGCTGATGATCTGGCTGAAATCAATGATTCTTTGATCGCTTGTTTCCATAGCGTCCCTCTTCCGTATATCGGTAGCAAGAATCATACAATTCAGGAAAACATGAAAGTTCTGTTACATTTGAAGATGATACATCATTTTTGTTAACTATGCAAGCAATCTTTCAGAATTCATCTAAGATTAATGTTTAATTTGCTGCACTCAGCTCTACAGCACAAAAATACCCCATTTTGAGACAGGTCTTCGATGGAAAAGCGCATCACAGCTGAGACGCCTTGCCTTTTTCCAGGTATTCACCTGACTTTACATTTTCAAGCAGCGTTTCAATGAGTGGAAGCGTTCCCACAGCGGTGCCGTCCAGGCTGGCTGCTGCTGCTCCGCAAGCCACCCCCCAACGCAAGGTGTCCTCTCCTGGCAGCTGTTGGGATAAGCCGTAGATCATGCCTGCCAGCATGGCATCTCCTGCCCCAATGGGATTGTGTTCTTCAATCGTGGGTGGGATTGCCCACCAAACCCGATTGCCATCCGAATAGACAGCCCCTGCTTTCCCCAGCGAAATCACTGCTTGCCTCGTACCGAGGTCATGAATCTTAAACAGAGTCCTGGCTGCGCGGGTGGTTGTGGATGTGTCCCTTCCCGTCAAGCCTGCGGCTTCGTAGGCGTTCGGTTTGACCAGGAATGCACCCGCTTTACAGGCCGTTAGAAGGCAAGCGCCTTCCATGTCCACAGCAGCATAGGCGCCCACAGATTGAATCCGGTTGATAATCTTAGTAATGAAGGAGGGCTGTATGCCAGGCGGCATGCTCCCCGCCAGGATCCACCAATCCCCTGGGCTTGCCAGGGCGCTGATCTTTCCCAGCAGGGCTGCCGTTTCAACCTCAGATACCCACGGACCAGGCTCATTTACTTTGAGGTAATTACGATGATCCGCATCCACCACGCTCAAGTTGGTGCGCGTTTCACCCTGGATGTGCACGAAGTCGGTGTGGATTCCCAGGCTGGATATTCCTGCCGCCAATTGAGCGCCCACGCTTCCCCCGATAAATCCCAGGGCGGTGCTTTTAACTCCCAGGGCAAGCAAGGCGCGCGAGACATTAAACCCCTTGCCTCCATAATCGATCTGAATGGACTGGGAGCGCAGGACGCGGTTCAGCTCAATCTGGTGAACCGTCAATTCACGGTCAAGGGCAGGATTAAGCGTAATGGTGTAAATCATCGCTACCTAAATAGGGAATGCGGATTTTTCGCGATGTGAAAAACTCGTCAGCATGCTCACCTGGTATTTCTGCAGTGTCTGAATGACCCCTGAGATGCCATAGCCCACATCCTGGGCTTTATGCGCATCTGACCCGACGGTGATGATCGGGTCATTTCCTAGCTCTTTCGCCCGGGCAAGATATCGCTCCAAGAATTGATCCGAAGGATAGGTCTCCTGAACAGGCAGTTTCAGCCCTTTGGTATTGATCTCGATCCCAACCCCGTTGGAGATGAGTTCCTTGATATATGCCTCAATCTGATCTGCGTAACTTTCCCATGGTACCGGTGAGGTCAGCAGGTAGGTATATTTTTTTATCAGGTCAGGGTGCGCCATGATGTCGAAAAGCTTGGATTGCGCCGCACAGGCTGCCAGCTGGTAGTATTCGCGATACGTGGTCACCAGGTCGCGCATTTCGAAGAACCCCACCGCTACAGCTTTATTTGAAAAGAAGCCACCGTGAATATCATGGATAGATCCAAGAACCAGATCAAAGGATCGGTTAATGAGACCTTCATAGAACTGAATTTTTTTGCGAATTTCACCCTCACGACCCGGATAATAATCCATCTCAATCCCCAGGCGGATGCGTATATTCGGATACCGCGCCTGGCAAGCCTGGATGTTCTCCCAGTGTCGTATGAAGGCATCTGGCGCTATCAAATAGTCCGACTGGTTGAGCATGACATGGTTGGTAAAGGCGATTTCCTGGATGCCTAATGCCATGGCGCGCTCACAGGCTTCAAGCTCGGACATGTTGCCATCAACCGTCACCGCCGTATGGAGATGGTAGTCCATATGCTTTGCCAACGCCATAACTCAGTCCCTATTCTGCCTCAGGGGCATCATCCAAAACAGCTTTTATCTCCGGAGTGGTCCACAATGCCGCACCGGTCGTATCCACCAGCAGGTCGCAGGTTTCCATCTGGGGGATGAATGCAATTTGAGCCATGATAAATTGCTCTTTAAAAAAGCGGTTGCGAAAGTAGGTGGGTTCATATTTCTTGCGATAATCGATATCCCGCTTCCATTTGCGTTTTATCCTGACAGGGTCATCGGTGAGATAAACGACTTTGATGTTTATCAGATAGGCGATTTCTTCGAGTAAGAAGGGAAAATTCCCTTCCATAAAAATGATATCTGCGGGTTCTACCTCAATAGGCACACCGCCCGGCTTCAAGTTACCATCCAGGTCATGGCTTGAAGTGGCATAGATGAAATCATACCTCGGGATGCTGATCTTTTGCCCCCGACAGATCTGGGCCAGGCATGATTTTAATAATTCAAAGTGCAAAGCGGCCTTACCCTGGGTATGGATACCCTTGGCCTCCCGGTAATCCCGGTCGGTCAGGAAGTTATCCATCTCAATCGAAGTGGTCTTCTGACCCACTTTACGGAATGCAGTGTGTAAACGCTCCACGATTTCGGTTTTGCCGGCTGCGGTAGGCCCGGCAATGGCAAGCAGTACCGGGGTTCCCTGCTTCGTGATCAACTTTTTTACGGTTTCGATAAAGAGGGCGTCAATCTCCTGGTTGGCATGTTTGAAATCGCGGTATCCGATGTCCTGGCAACGCTCTAACCGTTTCTGCTTTGGCTCAAACTGCCGGTAAGGTTGGTTGCCCAGGTGGGATAGAACCTTTTCAGTGAAATAATGGGTGCGGTGGAGAAAGTAAAACCCACGCACGTCAAAGTAGAAGTGCTGGTTTACCCACTCGGGTGGGTAATCGCCAGTGACCAGGCCGACGAAGATCATATTAGTCAGATTGATGATCTTCTCATCCAGAACGATGCGACCGTCGATAATGGGCTTGATCTGGATACCGTCATAAAACGGCCGTGAATTTACCCGTTGCTCAATCTCCGCAGTCGAGTCCAACATGACTGATGACCAGCCTGTATCAGGAATCAGGTTATTTAATCCATACCGAAACTCATATAGTTCCATGCCTCCGACTGCGGGGGCGAGTATTTTCATCTTGCGGAACAATCGTTGGGTAAAGTCATCCAGGTTATTCAGAGCCCTTCCAGCCTTAGTCATACTGCAAGACCCTCCGACCGCATCATGATTTATGCCATTTCCCGCACGCGCGGGAACTTGAAGAAAACGAAGATTCCATAAAGCAAGGAAAGCGTGGCACCGATTGCCACCGATAATGGTGCGCCGATCCAATCGGCGACAATGCCAGCCTGTAAGCCACCCAGCTGGTGCATCCCTTGCGTCACCAGCGAATATTGGCTCATCACCCGGCCGCGCAGGTTATCGGGAGAATTAATCTGCACCAGGGTGTTGGCTAGCGTGTTCTGGAACACCTGTGCCATACCTACCAATGCCATGAGCACTAAGGAGGTGATGAATAGCTGCGAAGAGACAAAAGCTAGCAACAAGACCGGCAGGCCCAGATTTCCCACCGATAGCAGCCGCCCACGCCGTGCGGCCGGCGGGAGTGAGGCTACTAACACTGCCCCTGCCACCGCGCCGATCCCGATGGCAGAATATAGCAATCCCAGCGGCAGGGCTTCCGGCTGCTGGCAGGTCAGCGTCCGCAAGGGTCCGTTACAGAAAAAATCGACCAGTGGCTGGGCACTGCCACCCAGCATGTTATCGGCGAAAACGGGTAGCAAGGTCTGGTAAGGCCGCGACAGAAAAGAGGTGACCGCCACCAGGCTCATCAGCACAAGCAGCAATTGCTGTTTGATCACAAAGCGGATGCCTTCACGCGCATCGGCGAGTACCTGTGACAGATGCTGTTTCGAGCTGGTCGGTTGAGGCAGGTTACGCATGAACAGTAAGCTGATGATCACCGCCAGGAAGCTCAGGCTGTTCAGGAAGAACGCTACTGCTTCACCCCGCGTGGCAACCACTATACCCGCGATCACCGGTCCCAGGGTACGGGCTGTGTTGTGGATGGCCGAATTCAAGCCTATGGCGCTGGTCAGGTCATCTTTACCCTCCACCATCTCCACCACGAAGGACTGTCGAGGCGGCATGTCAACTGCCTTCAACACCCCCAACAGGAAAGCCATCAGATAAACCTGCCAGACTTGAACAAGCCCCGTCCAGGTGAGGGCTGCCAGGATGACTGCCTGGATCAGCATGAGGCTCTGGGTGATTAACAATATCTTGCGCTTGGAAACCCGATCGGCCAGCGTGCCACCCCAGAAGGAAAAGGGCAGGAGGGGGAGCACGGTCATCAGGTTTACGATGCCAAGCGACACCGCTGAACCAGTCAGGCGGTAGACCAGCACCTGTTGAGCGACTGACTGCATCCAGGTGCCGATCAGCGAGACCCCCTGCCCAAAGAACCACAGTTTATAGTTGCGGTGCCGCAAGGCCCGAAAAGTCGTGCCTGCTTTCGACCCAGGATTAATTCCAGGCGGATGGATCCTAAGCGCCATATTTTTCCAGCCGCCGGGCATTGGCCAGGGCGATGGGCATGATGGAGGTTGCCGGGATGGTTCCCAGGCTACCCCTGGAACAGGCGCGCTCACCGAACTCAGCCGTCCCATCCGGGCAGATAAAATGTGAGTAGACCAGAAGCGGCACAGGGTGCCACGAGTGAAATTTCATGACTGCCGGAGAGGAGTGATCACCACCCACAATAACCACATCGGGCCGCAGAGCCATCAGCCGCGGCAGGAATGCATCCACCGTCTCAATCGCCTTGACCTTACCTTCGAAATCTCCCTGCTCGCCGCAGGTATCCGTCTGCTTCACATGGAGGTAAAAGAAATCAAATTGATCCCAGTGCTGCTCAAGGGCCTCGAATTCATCCTGCAGAGAGGGCCCTGCTAGCGGGAGTACCTGCATGCCCACTAGGCGGGCAACCCCGCGGTACATACCATTCACCGCGATCGCTGCTGCATGCAGTCCGTAGCGTTCCTGGAAAGCGGGCAGCGCCGGCGGCCGGGCAAAGCCACGCAGCAGGATCATGTTGGCGGGTGATTGTCCTTCCAGTAGCTTTTGCGCTCGATCGATGAACTGATTGGCCAGGCTGGCTGCTTTTTGCGACCGACCATCCAGGGCGCGTACTGGCCAGGGAGCTATGCCTGTTTTTTGAGGGTCGGTTTCGGTTAGCGCATCATCCAGGCCCGCTGCCCGTAGGATGAATGCAAAGCGATGTTCTTTGACAGGCTCGATGAAGGTTTCAGCCTCTGCCAGCTTTATCGTGGAAAGAAGACTGGATAAATGCCGGTTGACCTCGGTGGAGATACGGCCGGCGCGGCGGTCGATGATGCACCCATCTGAACCGACCGTGCAGTAATTGCCGCGCGCTGCCAGGTCGTCTGGCCCAAGCTCAAAATCTACCCCCAGGGCTTCCATGGCACCCCGTCCTATCTCGTGCTGGATGGGATCGTACCCAAACAAAGCCAGGTGACCCGGCCCACTGCCAGGGGTGATGCCAGGGGCAACCGGGATGGTCAGGCCCAGGTTGGACCGTTCTGCCAGAGCTTCCAGGTTGGGGGTGTTGGCAGTCTCCAGCTCGGTCTTGCCGCCGGGTTCACGTGGCAAGCCTCCCAGGCCGTCCATGATGAGCATGACGATTTTGGTCTGAGCAGGGGTGACTAATCTCTGGATCAGGTCCGAATCCATCCATTCGCCTCAATATTTCAGGATGCAATCCGTATTAAGATCACTACTCATAATTGGAGGCCCCGGCCTTTCATGTATATCCTGAGCTCTGGCTCAGCCCTTCTCAATGCTGTGATGTCTGCCCGTTCCATACACCAGGGCTTCATATACACGGCGGGTTTTCTGGTAATTCCCATCGCGATCAAGCGCTATGCCGCGCCCGACGCCGGTAACGATCCTCCCGATACCAATCTCCCGGACTTTGCTTTCAAATAATCGAAGCAGCTCCGGTGCGCTGCCTGGTTCCGTGCTGCGCCCGTCAAAGATCACATGGATGTAGACATCGTTGAGTTCCTGTTTTTTTGCCATGCGTAGCAACGCCAGGGGATAATCGATCGTACCGTGTGAGCTCTTTTCGCTTAGCAGGCAGATCAGGTGCAAGCAGGTGTGCCTGTCCTTTACGCCGCTAATTGTTTTCAGGAATATTGGGTTGGTATAGAATGATCCATCCTGCATGGCGGCATCCAGCCTGACATCATCCTGCTCGATGACCCGGCCTGCCCCCAGGTTGATATGCCCGGCTTCTGAGTTACCATTTTTACCAGCTTGCAAGCCGACTGCTTCACCAGCCGCTTCCAGCTGTGTATGAGGGTATGACGTTAACAGGCTATCCCAGTAGGGTGTACGGGCTTGATGAATCGGGTTAGTTTCATCAGGCTGGCCAATTCCCCACCCATCCAGGATCACCAATAGCACCTTCATCGCTATGGGCATGCCAGCCTGGGTGATCAAGCATCGCCCACTCATTTCTGCTGGAGTATCGATGCCCTGGATCGACAGGATGGTAGGAGCCACATCCGCAAGCTTCCCCTCCATCAGCTCGATCGGATTCAAATCGCTCGGTGTAGCCAGTATGAAAGGCACAGGGTTTGTGGTATGCGAGACATGCGGGGAGCCATCTGTAGTGAAAAGCTCTTCCAGGTTGCCGTGATCTGCGGTGATCAGCACGGCATATTCCGCCGGCAGGGAAGCCTGCACCACCTGTTGTAAATAATGGTCGATAGCTTCAGCGCACAGGATCTTGGCTGCGCTCGATTGGGTGTGCCCGATAACGTCGCCGTTGGCAAAGTTGACCACAATCAGGTTGTATCCTTTGTTAATCCCCTCCACCACCTGTCGGGAAATCTCCGCCAAACGTAATTCCGGGTTCTGCTCCAGCGGACTATCTCTTAGCGATGGTACGTGAACATCTGTCTCGCCAGCAAAAGGCTGGTTGGTGCCCCCATTGAAGAAAAATGTGACGTGGGCGAACTTTTCCGATTCCGATATGTGCAGTTGGCGTAACCCTGCCCGGCTGATCGTTTCAGCCAGTGTGTGCTTGATTTGCGTTGGGGCAAACGCTACCGGCAGGTCTTTAAACTTCTCGTGGTAAAGGGTGAGGATGACAAAGGGCTGGTTTTCAAATTTACAGCGCGGGAAACCACCTGTTTCAGGCTCAACAAAAGCTTCCGTTAGCTGGATCTCCCGCTCGCCGCGGCGCAGGCAGAAGATGACTGCATCACCATCCTGGATGCGCCCCAATGGCCTGTCAAGCGCATCTGCCAGGATTACCGGCTCGAAGGAGTAATCGGTCTGGCCGAGCGCATAGAGCTCAGCCAGTGCCTCAGCCAGCGCTGCACCTCCAAAGGGCGGATGATCTACGCACATGCTCATTTCCTTATCACAGACGGCTACCTGCCCGGAAACACATCCAGCAATTCGCTGAACCCATGGATGATCAGGTCTGGCATCGTTTCTCCCTTTGGTGGATCCTTGGCAAGGGCCTGAGCATTCATCAAAAGGATGATCATGCCGAACCCGGCATCGCGAGTGCCCACCACGTCTCGGGCCGGGTTGTCGCCCACGTAGACGCATTTTTCGGGAACGACTCCGATTCTCCGGGCTGCCTCCCAGTAAACTTCCGGGTCAGGCTTGCGCCGACCTAGCAGCGAGGAAAGGATTACGGATTTGAAATACGGGCTGAAGCCATCTGCTTCCAGCCAGTCAGGAATCTCCTTGCTGGAAATGACGTTGCTGATGATTCCTAAACGATAACCGCGCCGGTCCAGCTCGACAACCACCTGCCTGGCATCCTTCTGAAGCTCCCGTCGGCCATTCGACTGGCGGAACTGGTAGGTCAGCTCGGCGGCGATTGGAGCGAGCTGTTCAGCCGGGTATTCGGGCAGCAGCCAACGGCTCCAAAGCTCGCTTTCAGGCGCTTCAATCATGGTTTGAAACGCCCACTTCCGATAGGTTTTATAGCCTTCATCGATGCGCTGGCAAAGTTCTTCTGGGCTCTCCTGGCTTCCAACCAGCTCGGCGATTTTCTTTCTGGCTTGTGATTGGTGGGCTTCATCCTTGACCAGGACGCGCATGGTGTTTCCAAGGTCAATAAAAATAGCTTCGATTTCAGGTCTCATGCGTTCCACCTTCGGGAGGTTATCGGGTAAGCTTTGGAACTTATCCATTCAAACCAGGTCGGCTGAGGTTGATTACAGCACACGCGCAGGAAAAATCTCTAGCAGGTCGCTGCAATCGCGGATGATGTGGTCGGGACGGTTCTCTCCCTGCGGTGGTTCTTTGGCTTCTTTCTCCGGGGACATCAGGATGATTACCATGCCAAAACCTGCTTTGCGGGTGCCGACCACATCTCTCAACGGGTTATCGCCAACATATACGCAGTGGGCTGGCTCAATTCCCAGGCGGCGTGCTCCTTCCCAGTAGATTTCCGGTCCGGGTTTGCGGTAACGGATCTTGGAGGAAAGCACCACGGCTTTGAAGTAACGCGTCAGCTGGTCATGTTCCAACCAATCGGGGATCTCTGTCTCAGTGATCGTGTTGGCGATGATCCCCAATGTGTAGCCGCGCCGGTCCAACTCGATGACAACCTGCTTGACATCCGGGCGGGGGATACGTCGTCCGTCCTTGTCCCGCCAAAGGCGGGTGAGTCGCCCGGATTGCGGGGCGATCGCCTCAGCCGGGAAATCCGGCAGCAGGAAATGGGTCCACAGCTCTTTCTCAGAGGCTTCGGTCAGGTTTTCGAAAGACCATTTACGGTAGGCTTTCCAGCGCTGATCCAGCTTTTCAAAAAATATCGCCTCCGGTTCATTGGCTCCCACCAGGTGCATGAGGTTCTGGCGTGCCTGAACCTGGAAGGCTTCGTCTTCAACCACAATCCTCAGGGTATTTCCCACATCCAGGAAGATTGCCTTGATATCCAGCTGCATGCCTCCTCCTTATTCTATTTACGCAATGTAAGTATACAAAAATGGAAAACATGAAATTATACTTTCATTTGTATATCATACAACATTCTGATAAAAAATGCAATCAGTCTTTCAAAAAACGGTTGACTTTTCTCACCGAATCCTGTACACTATATTGGGTGCACACGTGTGCATAACGAGCTAAACGATGGCTACAACCATTAAGGATATTGCCAGGCAGGCCGGGGTTTCTCACACCACGGTATCGCGCGCCTTGCACCATAGTCCGCTCATCTCCCAGGAAACTACCCGGCGGATACATGCCATTGCCCTGGAGCTCAACTACCATCCGAGTTTTGCAGCCCGTAGCTTGAAAACCAACCGTAGTCAGGCCCTGGGGGTGATCGTCAGTCACATCGACGATCCATTTTTCAGTGAAATCCTGCAGGGGATTGATGATGTGGCTCAGGCAAATGGCTATAGCCTGTTCATCGCCGCCTCCCAGCATGAGCTTGGGCGTGAAAAGGCTATTGTACAGACCATGCGCGAGCACCGCGTGGATGGCGTCATCCTGTGTTCTCCCCGCTTTGCAAGGGAGCAGGGACATCCGCTGTACTCATTCGATATCCCCCTGGTGGCCATTAACAACCAGGCAGAGGATGAATATCCCTTCTCGATCTACCACGATGATGTGGATGGTGCCCGGCAGGCATGTGAGCATTTGCTTGGTCTTGGCCACCAGCAGATTGCCTTTCTGGGTGATGCTACTTCCGGGCGCACGACCCAGGAGCGGCTGGCAGGCTTTCAGCAGACGATGCAAAGATCCGGATTAAAAATATCTGCAGAAGATATCCACCTGGTAGCTGGCAGCGGTGCCAGGCAAGGATATGAGGCCGTGGAATATTTCCTGGGCTTGGAGCATGTTCCCTCCGCTTTGATTTGTTATAACGATATGCTGGCAGTCGGAGTGCTCAAGGGGTTACGCCAGGCTGGCCTGCGGGTGCCGGAAGACATCTCCGTTACCGGCTTTGACAACATCGTTGTGTCAGACTATACCACTCCACCGCTTACCACCATCGACCAGCCCAAACGTTTTCTTGGTGCGGAGGCGGCGCGCATGATGCTTGAACAGCTTGGTGAAATACCTGGTCCTGGCGATGGATCAGTTAAGGTTAAACGGCTCAAGGGGATGCTGCTGATCAGGCAATCCACCTGTCGTGTGGCGCACACTGAGGTTCTATGAAAAAACGATTGGCATCAGCCAGACTCAATCTACTCACGCACTCGTTGGTTATCACAGACCAGGCTGAATATGGCCTGGTGGCAACATCCCAGGGCCTCCGCCTTGCGGTATGGATGCCAGCAGATGCGAAGGCGATCAGGAAGTTTCGAGGTGAGACATCCGAATTTGAGGGGGGTACGCTGCTCATTGGTGAGCTCAGCCATGCCAATGCTGTTTCCTTACGCTCGCGCTTGGAATGGCTGTGCCCGGCTTTACTGGGGTTGAAAACTTCCGCCGGCCTGGGCGACCGTATCGGGGTCGCCACACCCGGACATGTGCGTTCTGTGCGAGATATGAATGGGTCAATCGCCCCGATCTTTGCCCAACAGTCGATACGTGAGATGCAGCGTACTGGTCGCAGCCCGCAACAGGTGCTGGATGATGCCACCTGGGGCATTTTTGAAGAGGGATGGCAAACCGGGACCGGGGCAGATGCCGATCATTTGAAGACTAACCAGGATATTGATGCCTGCTTCGAGGCTGGGTTCTCTTTCTTTACCTTTGATCCCGGCGAATATGTCGATGCGACTGCCCAGCAGGCGCACAAGAAAACGCTGGAAGAAAAACTGAACGGTATCCCCGAATATCTACAGCCCTGCGCAACTGGGCTGGTTGGAACGTCGCTGGAGGTTGAGGGGCATCATATTCATCTCAGCAAGGAAGCGGTAGTCAGGGCGGCAGTCAAATATGGCCGGGCCATCGACCATGTTGTAGATATGTACGAGCACCTGAAATATGTGGCAGGTTATCTGCCATTCGAGGTGGAGGTATCGATGGACGAGACAGTCTCACCTACCACTCCAGCCGAGCATGTATACATCGCCAGTGAGCTTAAGCGCATGGGGGTCAGGTGGGTCAGTTTTGCCCCACGCTTCGTGGGTCAATTTGAAAAAGGCGTGGAATATATCGGTGATCTCCTGGCTTTCCGGGCTGATATCGCGGTACACGCTGCCATTGCCAGGCGGTTCGGCCCCTATAAACTAAGCTTGCACTCCGGGTCCGATAAATTCAGCCTCTATCCCCTGTTCGTGGAAGCCACGCGTGGCCTGGCTCACCTGAAAACCGCTGGCACCAGTTATCTTGAGGCTTTGCGGACCATTGCAGCGATTGCCCCGGTATTTTTTAAGGAAATCTATGCCTTTGCCCGGGAGCATTTTGAGGCCGACCGTCTCAGCTATCACCTTTCGGCGGAACTTAGGCGGGCACCCATGCCAGCTGATATTAAAGATGCTGGCATCCTTTTTGAGCAATTCGACGCCCGCCAGGTTCTGCACGTCACTTTTGGATCGGTTTTAACTGAGAAAAACGACGATGGAAGTCCCCGGTTTTACGATCGCCTCATGGAGATCCTGCGACAGAATCGTGAAGCTTACTTTGACAACCTGGAGAGACATTTCAGGCGCCATTTAGAGCCATTTCGATATATCGAATAAGAGACGGAAATATGAAGAAAAACCCTACTCAAACATTATTTAACCTTTCCAACCAGGTGGCAGTGGTTACGGGTGGGGCAGGCATCCTGTGTGCGGCCATCTGCCGTTATTTAGCTGACCAGGAAGTGAAAGTAGCCATACTGGATATCAACCGCCAGGCTACGGATTGGCTAGCAAATGATATTATCCGGTCGGGGGGTGAAGCGATCGGCGTTCCATGTGATGTGTGCGACCGTTCCAGCCTGGAAGCGGCTGCCAGCCAGGTAATCAGCACCTGGGGAAAGGTCGACATGCTCATCAACGGGGTCGGTGGCAATCGTCCGAGCGCCACCACCCGACCTGACCTGCCATTTTTTGATATCTCCGCCGAAGCGCTGGAGGGGGTATTCAATCTCAACCTCATGGGGACGATCCTGGCCTCGCAGGTATTTGGACGGTTGATGACAGCCCATAAAAAAGGCACCATCCTCAACCTGTCTTCGATGAATGCCTACCGGCCGTTGACCAGAATCCCAGCTTATTCAGCAGCCAAGGCAGCCGTGAGCAACTTCACCCAGTGGCTGGCGGTACACATGGCTCTGGAATACTCAGCTTCAATCCGCGTGAACGCCATCGCACCAGGTTTTTTCCTCACCAATCAGAACCACGATTTGCTCATCGACAGAGAGAGCGGTGAGCTAACGGAGCGCGGGCAATCGATCACTACCCATACTCCGATGAAACGGTTTGGCATCCCAGAAGACCTGTTGGGGGCGGTGTTGTGGCTGCTTTCACCAGCTTCCAGCTTCGTAACTGGGATCGTAGTACCTGTTGATGGAGGTTTCTCCGCCTACAGTGGTGTATAAAAAACAGCCATCGTTTGGTCTGTACTAGATCGAGACATTATGTTGATTCATACGAGATAGGTAATGTCAGCAGTTCTTGGTAAGGGTAACTCGGAAGGTTATCTCACTCCATCGGAGATCCACGCCATCCTCAAGGAGGGGCTGGCTTTGTTACATCTGGAAGGCAAGCGGGTGTTGTTCGTGGTCCCCGATGCAACCCGCACCATGCCCATGCCGCTGATCTTTGAATACCTTCAGGAGCTGCTCGAAGGCTGTATCAAACAGCTGGATTTCCTGGTGGCCCTGGGAACCCACCAGCCGTTAAGCGATGCCCAACTCAGCAAATTGGTAGGGACGCCGGTGAACCATGGGAAGGTGGGCAACATCAGGCTTATCAATCACGCGTGGGACAGACCCGATACGTTCACCCACATCGGAACGATCTCGGCTGAAGAAATCAGCCAGATTTCAGGGGGATTGTTCTCGCAGGAAGTACCCGTCCAAATCAATAAGCTGGTCTATGAGTATGACCAGGTCATCATCTGCGGGCCAGTCTTTCCACATGAGGTAGCCGGGTTCTCCGGGGGCAATAAATATTTCTTCCCGGGCATCGCCGGGCCCGAGATCATCAACTTCACCCACTGGCTGGGAGCTCTTATCACCAGCTATGCGGTTATCGGCAGGCTGGATACACCGGTGCGCCAAACCATTGAAAGGGCAGCTGAGTTCATCCAGTGCCCAACCGCCTGTTTCAGCTTTGTGGTGGATCACCAGGGCGTGGCTGGGCTGTTCTGCGGTCCCCCCAAGCAAGCCTGGAAAGAGGCAGCGCGCCTCTCTATGGTACGGCATGTCACCTATATGCCGAGACCGTTCCAAAGGGTGCTATCGATCATGCCACCCATGTATGATGACCTGTGGACGGCCGCCAAAGGTATGTATAAGCTTGAGCCAGTGGTTGCCGATGGAGGTGAGGTGGTGCTCTACGCCCCCCATATCAACGAAGTGAGCTACACGCATGGAAAGCTGATCGATGAGATCGGTTATCACTGCCGTGATTACTACCTGGGGCAATGGGAAAAATTCAAGGGATATCCTGGAGGTGTCCTGGCACACTCCACTCACCTAAAGGGTCAGGGCACGTACGATCCTGCCAGTGGAATTGAGTGCCCACGCATTAAAGTGACTCTGGCCACCGCTATCCCTGAGAAGCGTTGCCAGCAACTCAACCTGGGATACCTGTCCTACCAGGAGGTTTCCATTAAAGAATGGCGCGACCGGGAAGATGAGGGCGTCCTGGTGGTGCCACGGGCTGGCGAGATGTTGTATCGCCTCAGGGATGATCAGCGGTGATGAAGTTTTTGGTATTAAGCACAGGAGGCAGATATGGATAAAGCAGACCTCGGATTGATCGGCCTGGCAGTGATGGGGCAAAACCTGGTGATGAATATGAATGACCATGGTTTCAAAGTGGCAGTGTTCAACCGCACCACCTCGAAGGTGGATGATTTCCTGAAAGGTCCGGCGCGGAGGTCGCAGGTGATCGGCACCCATTCGCTTGAGGAGCTGATCAACAGCCTAACGAAGCCCCGGCGAGTGATGCTAATGATTCAGGCCGGGAAACCGGTGGATGATTTTATTGACCTGCTGATCCAATATCTGGAACCGGGCGATATCATCATTGACGGCGGAAATTCCAACTACAACGATACGATCCGGCGAACTGCCTACGTCGAATCGAAAGGCCTGTATTACGTAGGCACTGGCGTATCCGGTGGGGAGGAAGGTGCTCGCCACGGTCCTTCGATAATGCCTGGTGGGTCTGCGCAAGCCTGGCCTCATATCAAGCCGATTTTCCAGGCCATTGCCGCCAAGGTAAAACGCCCTGACGGTGGAGAGGACGCCTGCTGCGATTGGGTGGGTGAAAACGGGGCTGGCCACTACGTCAAGATGGTGCATAACGGCATCGAGTATGGTGACATGCAGCTGATCTGTGAGGCTTACCAGCTGATGCATGAAGGCCTGGGATTGTCAGCCGATAAGATGTCGGTCGTTTTTAAGGAATGGAATAAAGGCAAGCTCGAATCTTATCTGATAGAGATTACCGGCGATATCCTGGCTTATAAAGATGAAGATGATCAACCCCTGGTGGATAAAATCCTGGATGTAGCCGAGCAGAAGGGCACCGGCAAATGGACAGGCATCTCCGCCCTTGATATGGGGGTGCCGCTGACCATGGTGGTTGAAGCCGTGTTCGGGCGGGCGCTCTCCTCCCTTAAGGATGAACGTACTCGGGCCGCCAAAGCCTTGTCTGGTCCCCACGGCCAGTTCAAGACCGACCCATCCAGCTTTATCTCTGACCTGGAGCAGGCAGTATATGCTTCCAAGATCATGTCTTATACGCAAGGCTATATGCTCTTCCGGGCTGCTGCACAGGAATACCATTGGAACCTGAATTATGGTGGCATCGCCCTGATGTGGCGAGGTGGTTGTATCATCCGCTCGGCTTTCCTGGGAAAGATCAAAGAAGCCTTTGAGGTTGAGCCTGCCTTGGAAAACCTGTTATTAGCGCCGTATTTCACTGAACAAGTGACCTCTGCCCAGGCAGGCTGGCGCCGGGTAGTAGAAGCGGCAGTAAAAGGCGGCATACCCGTCCCGGCCATGTCCAGTGCCCTGGCATTCTTTGACGGATATCGCCATGCGCGCCTGCCTGCTAACCTGCTGCAGGCCCAGCGCGATTATTTCGGTGCTCACACCTACCAGCGGGTGGATCGCCCGCGCGGCGAGTATTACCACACCAACTGGACCGGCCATGGCGGCCAGGTGACTTCCACAGTGTGGAAAAAGCCATAAGCGTGTGAAACTTTGGATATCGCCTGATTCAATGATAGATACTTGATGGTCTATTCGATTAAGAAGGAGGAAGAATGCAAACCATGAAGGCGCTTGTGTTCAGGGAGGTCGGCAAGATCGAGTTTTGTGAAATACCGATCCCCGAAGTGACCCAACCGGATGACGTGTTGATCAAGATTTCTGCCGTGGGAATCTGCGGCTCAGATATCAAGATCCTGGAAGGCAAGCATCATTATAAGGAGAACACCGTGTTGGGCCACGAATTCTGTGGGACTGTGGTCGAGATCGGCAGCCACGTGACCCATTTCAAGGTGGGTGACCGCGTGGCCGTGGATAATAATATCCGCTGCGGGTTCTGTTCCTTCTGCCGCATGGGGCTCACCAGCCAGTGCGTGGAGATCAAATTCAATGCCATTGGTGTGATGCGGAATGGCGGATATGCCGAATACTGCCTGGTGCCCGAGAAACAGTGCTATGCGATACCTGACGAGCTCGATGACATGCTGGGGACACAGGTCGAAACCCTGGCCACTGTTATCAATGGGATGAACACCCTGCTCATGCTGCCATACGATTATGTATTGATCTTAGGATTTGGCCCGATCGGATACCTGTTTGCCCAGTTTGCGAAGAATATTGCTGCCAAGGTGGCGGTGACTGAGATTGATCCGTTTCGCATCGGTGTTGCCCGACAGTGCGGCCTGACGGTGTGGAACCCGCTTGAAGAGGATATTGTGGCAAATATCACCGAGTTCACCTATGGGCGCAAGGCTGATATCGTGATTGAAGCCACCGGCAATGCCATTGAGCAAGCTTTGCAGTGCGTCACTCCGGGAGGCAAGGTGCTGCCGTTTGGGATGGATTCGAGCATCCAGGCGACGGTGATCCCCAATGACATCACCCGCTGGGCGACCAAGATCCTGGGCCTTTACCTGGGGCAGAACACTATGCTGCCTGCCATCCGCATCTACCAGGAGAAGCGCTTAAATATGGAGCCTTTCTTCACTAAAGTCATCCGTTTGGAAGACGGCTTACAGGCGTTTGACGACCTGGGGCTGGATATAAAGACTTTGACACACCATCCAAAGAGCGCCATGAAGCTTGTGATGAAGGTACAGTGAGGTGACTATGAAACGACAGGTTAATATGGCAGTGATTGGCACGGGGCGCATTGGCAGCGTGCATACGCGTAACCTGGTACGCAGCGTCCATGAGGCCAACGTGGTGGCGGTCTGTGATATCCGCCTGGAGGTGGCTCAGGCAGTGGCAGATGAGCTGGGCATCGCACGTGTGGTGAGGGATTATCACGAGCTGCTTGAAGACAAGGATATTGAAGCCCTCTTGATCGCCACCAACACCGATACGCATGCGTTTATTGTCAAGGATGCCGCCCTGGCCGGTAAGCAGATATTCTGTGAAAAGCCACTTGCCCTGCATCTCGAGGATATCGATGAGGTGATGAAAACGATCGAAACCACCGGTGTGAAGCTCCAGGTGGGATATAACCGCCGCTTTGATAAAAGCTTCCAGCGTGTTCACCAATTGGTAGCCTCTGGCGAGATTGGTCGGCCATGCATCCTGCACATCACCAACCGCGACCCCGAACCGCCCTCCCTGGAATATGCGCGCACCTCTGGGGGCATGTTCCTCGATATGAGCATCCATGACTTTGATATGGTGCGCTACCAGATCGGTGAGGTAGATGAGATCTACGCCGTCGGCAACGTGCTGGTGACCCCTTACCTGAAGGACATCGGCGATATAGACGTGGACATCATCACCCTGAAATTCTCCAATGGAGCCATGGGCACGATCGATAACAGCCGCCAGTGTGTCTATGGGTATGACCAGCGCCTGGAAGTCTTCTGTTCGCTTGGCACAGCTATGGCTGGCAACGAATATGAGAATACCGGCCTGATGGGTGATAAAGCGGGCTTCCACTCAGCCAAAGTGCCCTACTCATTTATCGAACGCTACGCCGAGTGTTATATTGCCGAAGTGCGCCAATTCGTCCAAAATGTACGCGATAGCAAGCCCGTGTCGCCGACCGGTTACGACAGCCGGGCATCCGTATTGCTGGGCATGGCCGCCTGGGAATCTTACCGGCAGAACCGGCCGATCAGCATGAAAGAATTTACCGGCAATTAGCGAGACATTTGTCTCATTTGGATTAAGCAACGGCACGAGAATTCATAAATTATCGAGGAGTAATCAGATGAAAGAAAATAATCCACCCAATGGATTTATCCCTACCAACCAACCCGATTTATTTTTTGAAGATAACCCCACCGGACGAATGAAAAAGGAAATCTGGGAAGCCACAGACCATGAGATTGATACCATCCTGACTGACTACGGCATCCCTTCACCCGTAGAATGGGGTAAACCGGGCTCTTACATCCAAACCACTACCCGCTGGCAGGTGGAAGAAAACCGTAAGCGCAACGATGTCGTTTTCATTCCGGTCGGCTGTACCGAGCTGCACGGACGGCATCTCCCCAGCGCAGCTGATACGCTATACGTCTCTGCGATCTGTGAAGGGGTTCGGCGCTACACTGCCAGGCGGGGAGCAGCAGTCAACCTTGCCCTGCCGCCTTTGATGTACGGAGGCCACCCATATCACCACCTGGGCATGCCTGGCACCGTGATTGTCAGGGAGCATGTGGTGCGCGAGATGATGATCGATGTAATGCTGGGGCTGTGGAATGATGGCTTTCGCAAGCAGCTGATCGTCAACAACCATGGTCAGCTGTGGATGCTCGAATCAGCCGTGCAGGAATTTCAGAAGCGTTACCAGCTCCCTGGTATCTACCGGGTGATCGACTGGCACCGAGGCGTGCGCGAGTTCTTCCGCACCTCTGAGCGTGGCGGCCAAATGGGCACGAATTTCGTGCACGCAGACGAGTGCGAGACTTCTCTCAGCTTGCTCCTGCACCCCGAGATGGTGGATATGGGTTATGCGGTGAACACTGAGGGCAAGAATTACTTGCCTGATGGTCATTTTGACAAATCAGTCGATCCCTTTGGGCGACCCAGCCGGTGGTCTGAAGGCGAAGGCCATTTTGCGATTGAGATCAAATCTACACCCGAAGGGGTGGTGGGCAAGGCCAAAGATGGCTCCGCCTATAAGGCCAGGCGCCCGATTGCAGCCATCCTGAAATACCTTACCCTGTGGAATGATGATATCCTGGCCGCTTTTCCGCCGGGAAAAGTACCACCTGTAGAAGAGGTGACACTGCGGTCCGCTGAAGAGATGGAACCGTTCTTGCGTGAGCCGCTAAGCCCGGGGTGGAAAACAGTCTATTCCATCCCGCGCATCGGGCAGGGGACGGAAGTGTGATGCAGACGTTGATTGGTCGAATACACATGGATTGGTCCTTTTGATCAAGGAGAGTAATTATGAAAGGTAAAATGCCGGGTGTGACCCTGGTCGCAGATTGGGATCCAAAACCAGGGTTTAAGCTGGGATCCAAAGATATCGAAGGCCGCCAGACCTACCTGGGGAGCCAGGTGTGGCGGAACCCGCGGCTCGAAATCAGAGAGTACGACATCCCTACGCCTGGGCCTGAACAGGTGCTGCTGGAGGTGAAAGCGTGCGGGATCTGTGGCTCGGACGTGCACATGGCCCAGGCTGACAAGGATGGCTATATCTTTTACCCCGGGCTGACAGGGTTCCCGAGCATCCTGGGGCATGAGTTTTCAGGGGTGGTGGTGGAGGCCGGCAAGAATGCCATCAACAAGCGCACCAACCAGCCATTTAAAGGTGGCGAGTTTGTCACCTCGGAGGAGATGCTGTGGTGCGGGCAATGTAAACCCTGCGCGGATGGCCAGCCCAATCACTGTGAACGCCTGGACGAGGTCGGTTTCAATGTCAATGGAGCGTATACCAAATACCTGCTCCTGCCCTCCCGCACGGTATGGAGCCTGGAGCCACTTAAAGGGCGCTATGCTGAAAAGGATATTTTTATCGCTGGCAGCCTGGTAGAGCCCACCGCAGTAGCCTATAATGCCGTGATCGAACGGGCGGGAGGCATTCGGCCTGGCGACCGGGCGGTTATTTTAGGCGGTGGGCCGGTTGGGATTGCTGCCTGCGCCATCATGAAGCGCGCCGGCGCCTCCAAGGTCATCATTTCAGAGACCCAGACTGAACGCGCCCAGATGGCCTTGAAACTAGGCGCAGATTATCACATCAACCCGCTCAAAGAGGATTTCGCTTCGCGCGTCCTGGAGATAACGGAAGGGATGGGTGCTGATCTATTCATGGAGGCAACTGGCTTGCCTGAGCTGGTCTATCCGGGGATCGAGCGCGTGATCTGGGAGGGTCGTACGATCAACAGCACCGTGGTGGTGACAGCCCGGGCTGACACCAAAATGCCGGTCATGGGAGAGGTGCTGCAGGTCAGGAAGGCCCGTATTGTCGGTGCCCAGGGCCATTCGGGGCACGGGAATTTCCCGCGCGTGATCGATTGCTTGGCTTCAGGGATGGACATGACCCCGATGAGCACTAAAAAAATCAGCCTGGAAGAGCTTCCGGAGAATATCCTCAAGCTGCAGACCGACCGAACCGAGTGCAAGATCACTTACCTGGCCTGACCGGATCGGCTATACGGCCTTGTAATCAAGCAATCTCGTGAATTGGGAGCATGATGGATCACACCTCTGAGCTGAAGCTTTCGATTGTCCTTTCCACCCACCAGGCGCAGTTCGAGGCAGTGGCTTTCAAAGGTGATTTGGAAGCCAACCTGGCTAAGGTTGCTGGGTGGGGATATAGCGGGGTCGAGTTGGCCATTCGCGATCCTGATCTTGTGGATGGTGAAGTGCTGGATGGGCTCCTGAGGCGTTATAGCCTGCGGGTACCCGCCATTGGCACCGGGCAAGCCTGGGGGGAGGAACGGTTGTCTTTCACCAGCCCTGACCGCGCAGTGCGGGAAGCGGCTGTCAGGCGTATCAAGCGACACTTGCCTCTTGCGCACCATTTAAACGCATTCGTCATTATTGGACTGATCCGGGGGGTAACCCCTCCCGGTCAGTCCAGGACTGAGTCAATGAAATTTCTCATCGGCTGTTTGCAGGAATGTGCCGAGGCTGCATCGGTTGAAGGTGTATGCCTGGCGTTCGAGCCTCTCAACCGCTATGAGACCGACCTGGTCCATACCGTTAGCGAGGGTCTGGAATTGATTCGCCAGGTGGATGCGAACAGCCTGGGCTTGTTGCTGGACACATTCCACATGAACATTGAAGAGCCGGATATAGAAGAAAGCATTCAGCGCGCCGGCGAGAACATTTACCACTTTCACGTGGCTGATTCCAACCGCTGGTATCCTGGGGCAGGGCATCTTGACTTCAGAAAAATTTTCAAAGCCCTGTATTCGACCGGGTATACCAGCTGGATTTCAGGCGAGTTCCTGCCTGCACCCAATGCTGACAGCGCAGCAGAGCTTGCGATAAAAACGCTGACCCGCATGCTAACCTCGGAAAACTCCCAATAAACCTGGTAAATCCTTTGGAAAGCAGGTATCTCCTATGCTGCTGAAGCATAGGAGAATATTTTTGTTACCCGACATACCGATTGTGATTAGTTTATGGTTGCAGTAAGCTTATAATGCATTAAAGCATGAAGTCAACGCTAATTCGTGATGTGCGGTTGGGTGCGATCCAAACCCGGTGTTATAAATCAGGAATTGACTGTACAATTGAGGTATCCCAATGAAGGACTGCCTATGAAAATACGACCTGATCTTGGTTTAACCTTCGATGATGTCCTGCTGGTTCCACAGCGTTCGGCGATCAAAAGCCGTAAAGACGTGTCCACCTCGACGAGCCTCGTGCCGGGCATACAGCTATCCATTCCCATCCTTTCTGCAAATATGGATACCGTGACCGAGTCGCGCATGGCAATCGCCATGGCCCAGCTAGGCGGCATCGGTATCCTGCACCGCTTTATGACTATTGAGCAACAAGCCGATTGTGTAGCGCGGGTCAAACGCTCAGAAAGCCTGATTGTTGAATCACCGCTCGCCATCTCGCCCGTAGCCACCATCGGAGAAGCCCGCCTGCGCATGGAAAGAGACGATGTGGGTGGCTTAATGGTAGTCGATGAAGAAAACATCCTGCTCGGAATTATCACCAGCCGTGATGTGCTACTTGCGCCGGATACTGAGATGCCCATCGATAAAGTGATGACTCCCCGTGAGCAGCTGGTAACAGCTTCCAAAGTAGAATCGCCAGAAGAGGCGCGGCGCAAGCTGTTTGAGCACCGCATTGAAAAATTGCCCCTGGTGGATGAAGCAGGTCACCTGGCTGGCTTGATCACCGCCCAGGATATTGTCAAGATCCAGCAGCACCCGCATGCCACGAAAGACAACCGTGGTCGCCTGCGCGTGGGGGCGGCGGTGGGTGTGCGCCCGGAAGATATGGACCGGGCAGCCAGCTGTCAGGCGGCTGGCGTGGATGTGCTGGTGGTGGATATCGCCCACGGACATTCAGAGCACGTCATCCACATGCTGCGTGGCTTAAAGCAGCGCTTCCCGAGCCTGCCGGTCATTGTCGGGAATGTGGCCACCGCCCAAGGGGTAAAGGACCTGGCGGAGGCGGGTGCGGATGCGGTCAAGGTGGGGGTGGGGTCGGGCTCGATTTGTACCACCCGGGTGGTGACCGGTTTCGGAGTGCCCCAGCTGAGCGCCATCCTGGAATGTGCTGATGCGAGGAGAGTCCTGGGTGTGCCGATCATCGCTGATGGAGGCATCCGCAACTCAGGTGACCTGACCAAATCCATAGCTGCAGGAGCAAGTACGGTCATGATCGGAGGCATGTTTGCCGGGACCGACGAGAGCCCTGGAGCAACGGTCATTCGTGAGGGTCGGCGTTACAAAATTGTGCGCGGCATGGCTTCTCTATCAGCAAATATTGAACGCCGGCTGCTGGCCAATGGTGAGCTGGCGATTGAAGAGTGGGGTGAGGTTGTGCCGGAGGGAGTGGAAGCCACGGTACCATACAAGGGGGCGGTGGCAGATGTGGTCTACCAGCTGGTGGGTGGATTGCGCTCCGGGCTGAGCTATGCCGGCGCTTGTTCGATCGAGGAACTCTGGCAGGCAGCTGAGTTCATCCGTATCACTCCCTCGGGGGTACAGGAATCCCATGCCCACGACGTGGAGCTGATCTAAAAATAGTGGGTGGGGATCAGACGATCACCCACCCACCAAAAATTATTGATTCAATCCTGACCGGTCTTTATGATCAGGAATTTGCCCTGTATTCGCTTACCGTTTTGGCGTCGTTGCTGTAGCGATGTTCGAATAGGCCGAGTTACCGCTTTCATTGTAGGCATAGACGCGGTATTGATAGGTTGTGTTGGCGTTTAGTTTGGTATTAGAAAAGCTGGTGACATTGGCGCCCACAGTAGTGATCAACGAAAAATTCGTGCAGGTCGACCCCTTGCAGCGCTCGATCTTGAAACCAGTCTCGTTGCTCGAGTTATCCGTCCAGCTCAGGTTAATCTGGTTCTTCGATACTGCGGTTGCCGCCAGGTTGGATGGTGGATACGGTACGGCTGGGGCTGCTTGGGTTACTGCGCTGGCGGTACTTGAATAATCCGAATCGCCGGCCCCATTAAAAGCCCTCACCCGGTAGCTATAACTTGTGGATGCGGTCAGACCAGTATTTGAAAAACTGGTAATGTTCGAGCCAACCGTAGCGATCTGGGCAAAATCTGTGCAGCTTGCACCAGTGCAACGTTCGACTTTAAAACCAGTTTCATTATCAGAGGCATCCCCCCAGGTCACGTTGATCTGGCTGCTGGATACGGCTGTGGCAATCAAGTTGCTGGGTGCTGCAGGAGGCATGCCGCCTGTTCCAGGAACCAGTGTCGGGTTGAAGATTGCGGTGTTGCTGACGTCCAGCAGTGGCTCCTGGATGCCATCACCTGAATCATCCGTCCAGTTGTTGTTTCCCGCTGCCTTCACCTGGTTATAAAGGTTATAGACATCCGTAGCATTAGAAGGGTTATTGACACTTGCCAGTAGCGCCAGAGCACCTGCCGCGTGGGGGCTGGCCATGGAGGTGCCACTGATCGTCCCGTATTCACCTTTTTCGAGTGGGTAGGTGCTTAGGATGCACACACCCGGTGCCGCAACATCAACTTCAGGGCCCCAATTGCTAAAATCAGCCAGGGTATCGTCCAGGTCAGTCCGGCAGGTGGGGCTGCCCAGGCCACCAGGCAGGCCATCGAAATCGGCTAAAGCACTCACCGAGAGGACGTTATCAAAACCACCTGGGCTGTAGTTGTTGGCGTCGTCATCTTCGTTACCTGCTGCCACGGCAAAAGCCACTCCAGCGTTCACCGCACCCTGGATAGCATCATACTCGGCCTGGCTGAAACCACTTCCGCCCAGGCTCATATTAGCCACTTCGATCGTGTTGGCGTTGTCTGCAACCCAGTCAATCCCAGCGATGATCCAGGATGAATAACCACTTCCCTGTTTATTGAGCACCTTGACCGGATACAGGCGGGCTCCGGGTGCCACGCCAACCACGCCAATGCCGTTGTCGAGCGCACCGATGGTTCCGGCAACGTGGGTGCCATGGTAATGATCATCATCACCACCCGCAACGCAGCTGGGGAAGAAAATACTGGTGGTGCAGTTCACCCCGTTCATTACATTAAGGTCGGGATGTTGGAGGTCGATCCCCGTATCGATCACGGCCACATCGACGTCCACCCGGTAATCATCCACGCCGTTTATGGCGATTTCCGGATTGGTATCGGCGAAGATGCGCTGGATGCCGGTGGGCATGCTCTGGGCATCGATTGAGCGCGGCAGGTCTTCCACCACATACGCCACGCGTGGGTCATGCTGCAATGCCACCAGCCGGCCTTCTGGAACCACGGCAGACATCCCCTTCAACGCGTGCTGGTAAATGAAACCCGTTTGCAGGCCATACGCTTTGGCTACTTCTGGGGCCTGCGCAGCTGAATTGACTTCATCTTTGAATACAATAATATAAGAACTGCCAGCTGTAGTACCTGCATTTGCCAGGCCGGCTGGCACGATCAGACTAACCATAATGACAATAATAAATATGATGGATAATACTGGTCTAGATATTCGATTTTTACTTGTATGGATCATGGCTTCGTCCTTTCTTAATATTAGATTAATACTATTATAGCGATACTACCAAGAGAATTCAAGCTTATTTAACTATTTAGTTCCTGGCAGCTGCCTCACCCAATTTAAAGTGGTAGATGCGCAAGGTCCTGAAAATCGCATCGATGAGCTTTAGCCAGCACATACGCTGAAGGTGTGGCTCAGGCTCGTCGAAAAAACCTCCGCTCGTCGAGCAAGTGGATGTCATTGCTCCAGCGCTCAACCTGCTCGTCTTGCCAAATGCCCTGGTGAGCCCGCGTGAATACCTTAAAGCCTGAAGTCTGCAGGTTGTGGTGCCAGACATGGATTGGCTAATAAATGTCAAAGACCAGCTACAAGCCTGGGAAATGATCGAGCAGCTAATGTTTCTGGTATCCCGCTGATCTTGGGCCGTGCAGCCTCAGGCATTGCTACCTCCCCGGGGTTTCTATTCCCGTTTTGCCTGGGCTTCCCTGGCGCGACGGGCGGCTGGTTCCAGGAAGATTTTGATTGATAGCCAGTCCAGGAAACCCGGGGCGATCAGTTTTAGCCACACCGCCAGAAGCCCTGGGCCCATCAGCACCTCGCGGCGACGCTTGTATGCCGCTTGCAGGGCGATCTCCGCGCAACGGTCGGCGGTCATGGTCTTGCTGGTGTAGTAGTCTTTGCCACGCGGCGCTCCACGTGGCACACCATCCTTATTCAACTGGGCGGCGTGGAACTCGGTTGCCACCCACCAGGGGCAGACCACAGTGACACTCACCTCGTGTGGCTTCAATTCCATACGCAAGGCGTCGCAAAACCCATGCAGGCCATACTTGCTGGCACAATAGGGCGTGTTATAGGGGATGGCGGTTTTACCGCCCAGGCTGGAGACGGCCAGGATACGGCCCTTGCTTTGCTTGAGGTATGGCAAGGCGTAGTAAGTGCAATTAACAGCCCCAAACAAATTAACATCCATCGTGTGGCGAAATAGATCCAAATTGTGATAATCGTCAAACAACGCCGAAGCCGCCAGCCCGGCATTATTCACCAGCATGTCCAGCCGGCCAAAGGTTGATAGGGTGTTATCCACAAGTGCTTTACACTGGCTTTCTTCGCCGACATCGGTGGGGGCAACCAGCACCTCCGCCCCCGAAGCACGGCAGGCAGCCGCCAGTTCCTCCAGGCACTCGGCCCTGCGTGCGGCAATCGCCACCCTGGCTCCCTGGCGGGCCAGCTGAACTGCCATAGCATGGCCAATCCCAGCCGATGCCCCGGTGATGATCACTACCTGGTCACGAAAAGTAGCAGACTCCATAGGTTATCTCCCTTTTGCATGCCTTCGAGAAGGTTGCCTGAATATAAGTATAGAGCAACTTCGCTATTTTGTTCCCGACGATTCAACGCTCCACTCAACAAAAAAAACCTACCGGAATGGCAGGTTTGATAACGATCAAGGTTGGAAAGCTGGTATCTTTTACATAACCAGGATGGCTGGACGGTCAAATCCATCGACGGTGATCATCGGCCAGCCTGCGATCTCGGTCAGGACCTCGTTTTTCTTCTCGCCGATGAGGATCGTGTCTTCCGACTTATAGCCGGTGATCGAAGGGTTCCAGGCATAAGCCTGTCCGACTGCCACGCAGTCGGTTGAGCCAGGCACCGCCAGGTACTCGCGCGGCTCGTAACCCGAGGTACCACCCTGGTGGTGAAGTTGCCACTCATTTGGATAGCCTGATTCGGCATAGGCAGCAATGGCTTTATCGAAGATGCTCCCCAGGGTTACATTTGGCCGGGTGGAGTTAATAAAGGTGGCGTCAACCCTGGCGCAGGCAGCCATTTTACGCATTAGGTCATCCGGCAACGGGCCAAAATGGACCAGGCGTGTTAATGAACAGATCAAACCATGTTTACGGCCGCACAGGATCAGCATAGCATATTTCTCCAACTTCTTCCCGGTCGGCAGCGGATGGCGATAAGAAAAGATACGCTCATCAGTGGCGATGAGATTCACGACTGCTTGCACACCCTGGCTCTCCGCCTCTGCCGCCAGGATAGCGGCGATCTGGTATTCGGTTTGCCCGTGCCTGACGGCCTGGCAGGCTGCCAGCATAGCCTGGGCACAGGATTTCCCCAATTCGATAAATCGCATGCCCTCTTCAGGGGTTAAATTCGCACGCAGCCTGGCTAAATCAGTTGAGAGATTGACAGCACCCGGATATGCTCCATCCGAAGCCAAGGTAAGACCATGGCTCACCTGATCAAGTGTCGGTGGGGCCTCATACCACGGGTTGGCTAAAAATTCCCAGCCCTGGGGTCCCAGGTGTTCTTCTATTTCCAGGCGAGGGGCTTCAATGTTGGTCGTAAGTACATACTGATGCTCGTGGGTGATCAACAGGGCTGCCAGCCCGTTCGTCGATGCCGTATTGATATAAGAAGACGCTCCACAGGTGGCCCAGGCGAAGCTACCAGCGGTCTGCAGGTAGAGCGCACCCAGCTTGCGGGTGGACATCCAGGTACGGATGATTTCAAGCTTGCTTTCTTGTTCATTCACAATCTCACCTCGGTCTCTGGTGCAGGGTGTGTTGCCTTAAAGTGTGCTTTGCTAAAAAACGACCTGCTCCGCGGATTATTCTTAAATCGTTACTGGCCTCTTCACGCCCAGAACATCTCACCAGGGCTCTCCACAGTGACTACCTCACGTAACGCCGCTAACCCCTTCTGCACTCCCTCGTCGAATGACATCATGCCATCTTCGTGCTCGAGCGAGATGACGTGATCATAACCCACCATGCGTAGCGCAGAGACGATGTCTTTCCACACTTTCAGGTCATGACCATATCCGATGGTGCGGAAGGTCCAAGAGCGGTGAGGGATGTCGGTGTAATTCTTTTGGTCGTTGCAGCCGTTCACGGCTACGTTATACGGGTCAACGTAGCAATCCTTGGCATGCACGTGCACGATTGCCTCACCCAGTTTATGGATAGCCGCCACAGGATCCACTCCATTCCAGAACAGGTGGCTGGGATCGAAATTACAGCCCATGGCTGGACCGCAGGCGTCGCGCATCCGTAGCATGGTTTCAACATTGTAGATCAGCATACCCGGGTGCATCTCAACGCCGATCTTTACATGGTGGTCTTCGGCAAATTTCGCCGCTGGCTGCCAGTACGGGATGGCAACCTGGTTCCACTGGTAATCCAGGATTTCGAGAAAATGTGGCGGCCATGGGCAGGTTACCCAATTAGGCATCTTGTCGGTGGCAGAGCCCGCTGGAAGGCCAGCCATCAAATTAATGGCAGGCACTCCGCACATTTCCGCCAGCCTGACGGTCTTGCGAAAGAGCTCATCCGAAGCCCTGGCGATATCCGGGTTGGGGTCAAGCGGGTTCCAGTGGCAGCTGAAGGCACTGATGATCATACCCCGTTGCTCAACAGCCTTCAAATATCCCCTCAGTTTTTCAGGGCTGGCCAGCAGCTCATCGATCGGGCAGTGGTGAGCACCAGGCAGTCCGCCAGTGCCGATTTCCACGGCCGTGGCTCCATAAGATAAGATTTTGTCCAGGGCTTGTTGAAAAGGGAGTTGTTGGAAGATCACTGAAAATACACCAATGCGCATAATAACTCCGTCAAGTGGATAGTACAAAGAGTAGGATAGGGTAAAAATCGTGAGGCGCCTGCGCAGGTTTGAGAAGCCTGCCGGCACCTCGGCTGGGCACTTAAATAATTAAGTAAGTTTAAATCAGCTTGCTCAGGTGCTCGTAGCTGCGGATAGCATCGGCCACAGTGCCGCACTCAACGCTGAAGACGATATCATTGGGGCATTTCTTGACGATATCAATCATCCGCTTCCAATCTACCACGCCATCACCACAAGCACAACCGGTTGGCGTGCCGGTCACCTTGCCGTGCTCAGCTTCGCTCTGCTTGATGCTGATATCCTTGGCATGCAGGTGTACCAGGCGGTCGACCACATGGGTGAGCCACTCATAGGTGTCATCGGTTCCTGCCAGGTAGCTGTTCCCGGTGTCGTAGTTGATACCAATCGCAGGGCTCTTCACCAGGGCATAGATGCTATCCAGCCCTGCCTTGGATTTTGAATATTGCTGGTGGGGTTCCAGGCCGATTTTTATCCCATGCCGTTCGGCCACGCGGGCAGCTTCAGTGAGGGTATAGGTCATCAAGGTGTAATCCATCTCCTTGGTGGTCCACAGTTGCTTGGGGCCCTCGTCCGTGTTTACCACGGGTGCGCCTGCATCGGCGGCCCAGCGGATGGCGAGCTTGAGATACTCTACGCTGATCTCCGGCTTGCACAATGGGGTATGCGCTGATAGACCGGACAGCTTGATATTGTGCTTGTCGCATAGCTCGCGCACCCATAGGGGGTCATCGTACATGGAAACACTGTGAAAATAACCGGCTTCACTTAATAATTCACGGCCCCAATGGACCATCGGCTCAATATACTCATAACCAATTTCCGCAGCCTTCTCAACGCCCCAGGCGAACGGCTTGTCGTGCGAGCGAATGAACTCCATGTTCACACCTAAAGATATCTTGCCCATTGCTCCTCCAACACTCTTCGAATTTGATGATTATTTTGCTGCCAACCTGCGGTTGGCGTCATTTACGAGCTCTTTGACAAAGACCAGGCTCTTTTCGATCATTGGGCCACCCTGGCCTTCACATTCCAGGCTGACGACCCCGTCATATCCGATATCCACCAGGATATCGAAGCATTTTTTAATGTTATCCCGGTTCACGCCGTCACCGATGGCGCATTGGCTGACTGCAATGCCGGTCAATTCCCCACGCAATGATGCTGCCAGCGATGCGCTGACATCCTTCACATGGACATGACTGACCTTGTTTTTAAATTTATTCAGGAAAGCCACCGGATCCTGTCCGGCGATGAAGGTATTCCCCGTATCCATGTTCATGCGCAGGTATGGGCTGTCGACAAAGGTCAGCATTTTCTCCATGAATTCGGGCTTGGTAGTGTAATACCCGTGTGGTTCTATGTCGATAATCATTTTATAGCGTTCAGCGATATCAATGATCTGTGCATAAGCGCGTTTCATGATATCGAGGGCTTCTTCGTCGGTTAAGCCCTTGGGTGCAAAGCGGTCATCGGTGGTATCGATGTGATCGCACCCAGCCAGGTATGCCCAGCGGATGGTACGCAACACATATTCCACACCCAGGCTCGTGCCATTAGGCAGCGACATGGGGTAGGCGGCATCAATTTGCGAGAACCTCACGCCATAGCTGGCTGCTTTTTCCTTCCACACCATGGGGTCCTCCCACATGGCCACATGCGGCTGGTAGCCCAATCCATGGATCCAGCTCACACCATCGATCATGCCGCATTCGATCCAATGCACATCGTTCTTTTGGGCCCATTGTAAGGCCTGTTCAAAACTCCAGTAACTGCTATTGAAAGCATCTGTATGAAATCCGATCTCGATCATGTGTTGCACTCCTGCTGGTGATTTTCTATATATTTTAGTTGAGCCTGCTCAAACTTCGAGCAGGCTCACATTTACACGCTTACATGCTTACAAATTACGGCATCACGTCCACGTACTTGTTGATGTCGGGGTTCTTCCAGGAATCTGGGTAGTTGGTCATATCTTCACAGCCACACAGTGCGTAGTGCAGAGGGGGCATCTCGGTGTTGATGTAGGTATCCAGGTTTTCATTGGTGACATCCGGCTGGGGCATATACCAGTGATGCTGGACAGTCTTGCCTTGCAGGAACATGACCGCAGAAAGGACAGCAGTGCGCCACTGGAAGGTGGGGAAGGTGGGGGCGATGGCGAGCTTCAGGTTAGCTTTCCAATACTGCAGGTAGTCTTCCTGGTCTTCACCTACCATAACGGTCGGATAGGGGGCTCCAGCATCCTTGAAGGCTTCCAGGATGGTGACGGCGGTACCACCAGCGTCCATCCAGACTGCATCAATGGTGCCGTACTTGGCCAGGTAATCACTCACCACGGTGTTGGCTTTGAAGGAGTCGTAACCAACGAATTCAACACCAATGATATTCAGCTGAGGATTCTCCTCAAAGATCTTGCGGGCTGCACCCCATCGCTGTTCAAGCACGTCCACGCCGGGTAGGATGCGGAAGGCAAGCACGTTACCGCCCTTAGGCAGGTTGTTAACAATGTACTCGGCGCCGGAGATACCGAAGGCATAACCACCGATGGTGCGCTCTGATACAACCGGGCAGTCAGTCTGGGCGTAGCGGTCAAACTGGACTACTGGCATGACCTCGCAGGCCTTCTCGACGATGGGGGTCAGGGCTTCACTGGTGTTGGAAGCAACGATTAAGATGTCGCATTTCCCTGGGGTGTTGATGATGTCTTGGATGTCAGCGATCTGCTTGGCATCATCACCCTGGGCATCCAGGTGGTAGAAGTTCTTGACCAGGCCTTCAGTGCGCAGCTGCTCAACCTGCTCGCGGATGTCGATGTAACCGACCACACGCCATGGATTGTTAACGCCAGCATTCGAGAAGCACACATTGTAGGGGGGCTGCTTCTTAGCGAATTCAGCATATTGCGGGAACTTGGTGATGTCAGTGGCAGTGCTGTCATCCAGGTACTGCAGGTAAATGGGATCGTTCGGATTCAGCGCAGTCTTGGTCATCAGTTCTTTGGATTTATTGTATTCGTCGTCGCTCCAGAACTGTGGTGCTACCTGAGCCGATTCCATCTGTAGACCAGGATTTGCTGCTGGGGCTTCAGTGGCTGCCGCGGGAGCTTCGGTAGCAGCAGCAGGAGCCTCAGTGGCAGCCGCAGGGGCTTCGGTCGCAGCTGGTGCACAAGCAGCCAGGATCATGCTGAATGCGACCAACAAAGAAACAACTAAAAACCAACTCTTTTTCATTAGGAAATCTCCTCCATAAAATTTTGTTTTAACGTTTGTGTTGCTTAATGGTTTGATGGATGTCTCTTGTCTATTTTCGGTGTTCACCTCCTGTATCGTACCTGTTCTCGCGTTTTAATCATTCAATGCAAGTGCTCAGCGAGTTTCTATTTCTTTCTCTGTGACGATAAACCGACATATGCGACTGCACCGATAATGATCAAACCCTGTACCACATCGGTATAGGGTTTGGGCAAACCGAGCATATTAAGCAAGTTAACGATCGCCTGCAGGGTAAATGCCCCGAATATTACGTTAAGCACTGAACCCTTTCCTCCACCAAGCAACACGCCGCCAACCACGCAAGCTGCGATAGCGTTCATTTCGTACCCTTCACCAATGGTAACGTTGACGCCCCCATACCCGCCGGTCATGATGCCCCCGATGATTGCAAAGACTGCACAGAGGATGAAAGTTAGCACACGTACTAAGCGCACCCTCACTCCCGAGAGTTGGCTGGCACGCACGTTATCGCCAATCGCCAGGATTTCCTTACCAAAGTTCATGCGGTTGAACAGCATAATGGCAATGAAGGCTACGATGATCAAAACGATCAGGCCGTACGGCACCCGCCCGAATAGTGGGACATTCTCAATATAATTTCGGCCGAATGCCCGCCAGTTATCTGTCAGGTAACCCTGAGGTGCTCCACCCACATAATACAGGGCAGCCCCACGGACTAACAGCATCATTCCCAGCGTGGTGATGAAGGAAGGTACCTTTAAATAACTGACAATTACGCCATTCAAGAACCCGATCAATACCCCAATCCCCAACATCAGAAGGATTGCCGGGTAGGCATTGGCAGGATCATTGGCAAGCACTTTTGAGCTCACCAGGACTACAAATGTGACGATTGCGCCTACCGTTAAATCAAAACCACCGATCGCTAAAACAAACATCTCGCCTACTGCGATCACGGCCAGGGGTGAAGCTGTGCGCAGGAAGGTCATGATGCCGTTCATCGACTGGTATTTCACCGGGTTCAGGAACCCTAGCACGATGAAGATAATTAAGAAGACCGGGTAGACAGGCGGGATTTTCTTGATCCATGCCCAGGTATTGCGCATGGCGTTGGAGAAACCACCTGGTGAGGTATATGTCGTAGACGTCATTCGATGCACTCCTTACGCTGCTTCTTTCTTTGAGCGTATCGTGTAGGAAGCCACAGCCAATACAATGATCGCACCACGGAAGACCATCTTGAGGTATGGATTGACACCCAGCTGGTTGAACGTCGTGTCGAGGATGCCGAAGATCAACACACCCGCCAGGGTACCCCATACGCCACCTTTGCCACCAGAGAGGGCAGTACCGCCGATCACTGTCGTGGCAATCGAATTAAGGTCATAAATACCGTTCGGACCAACCCACGGTGCACCAGAACGCATCTGGCTGACCAGGAATAAACCTGCCAGGATGGCGGTCATACTGCACAAGATATGGGCACCGATCAGCACTCGGTCGGTTCGCACGCCTGATAAGCGGGCAACTTCGGCGTTCCCACCTACCCCATACAGGTGGGCGCCAAATTTCGTCCGTGCCAGCAGGAACCACCCCAACACAAACACCAGCAGCATAATAATGATCGAAACCGGGATGGATCCGATCGTACCGTATCCGAAATACTCGAAGCTCTTTGGCACACTGCCAGTGTAGTTGGAAAAGGTTGCGTTGATGATGCCTTTGATGATCAGGCTCATGCCCAGGGTGGCGATGAAGGGATTTACTTTTAGTTTCGTAATCACCAGCCCATTCACCAGGCCAATCCCGATCCCAATCACGAAGACCGCGGGAATTGCCCAAGGCAGGTTGGCTGTTTCACCCTGCATGAGGTAAGATGACATCACTGCGGTGATGCTGATGGTATACGCTACCGACAGATCGATGGAAGCGCCCAGGATTACCAGGGTTTGCCCGACCGCCACGATACCCAGAGCCACCGACCGCACCACGATGTTGAGCATGATGGCAGGATTGGTAAATATCTGGCCATCAGCCATCACCTGATCCAAAATTCCACTAACCAGGAAAACGACGATCAGGAAGAAATAAACAGGAGGGATATGGATAGAGCGGGCAGTCCGCTTGAACCAACTGTCAGTTGCAGGTATGGTTGTCATTTCATCAGGCTCCTACTGTGGCAGGTGCCTCTGCCTGGGTCTCTTTTGCATGTCCGATAGCCATCAACATGATCTCCTGTTCCGTCGATCTGGCTGGAAGCTCTCCGGCGATCCGATGGTCTGCCATGACCAGCACCCGGTCGCTCATCCCGATGACCTCAGGCAGCTCCGACGAGATCATCAGAACGGCAATCCCCTTCTTGGTTAATTCGCGGATCATATCGTGAATACCCGCCTTCGACTCCACATCAATCCCGCGCGTCGGCTCATCAAAAATAAATACATCCGCATCTGAGGCCAGCCACTTGGCGAGCACCACCTTTTGCTGGTTTCCACCACTCAGGAATTGTGCCTCTCGGTCGAAGGAATCTGTGCGAATATCCACCTGTTTGCCGAGCATGGGTACGAGTTTACGGGAACTTCGGATACCATCCTTAAAAATGAGTCCAAATAAGAATTGAACAGCCCTTACTGTCAATAGCATGTTATCTCTGATTGGCTGCCGCGAAGCGAGTCCTTCCGATTTTCGATCTTCAGTGACAAAGCCGATTTTATTCTTGATCGCTTTGGCCGGACTCTTAAGCGCCATTACCTTGCCATGCAGCTCTAAGGTGCCAGTTTTAAAAGGCATAACCCCGAACAAAGCCTGGGCCAATTCTGTTCGCCCCGATCCTTGCAGGCCAGCTACCCCAAGCACTTCACCGCTGCGTAGCTCAAAGTTAATATCCTTCAAGATCTGGTTGGAAGCATTCGATACTTTTAACACTACCTCACCAAAGTCCTCCGGCTTGCCCAGGGGCGGGAAGTAGTGGTCAAGGGTACGTCCGACCATCAAATACACCACATCAGCCGGGGCGACGTCTTTTTTCATGACCGTCTTAATCAGCTTGCCATCTTTCAAGACCGTGATCTTTTCCGCTAGATCAAACACCTCTCTCAAGCGGTGGGAGATAAAAATGATTGAAATGCCTTTTTGCTTCAGCCGCCCAACCAGGTCATTGAGCAGACCTACTTCGGTGTAGGTTAATGCGGCAGTGGGCTCATCCATGATCAGCACTTTTGCCTTGAAGGAGATGGCCTTGGCAATCTCAACCAGCTGTTGCTCTGCCACTGACAGGCTGCTTACTAAAGCGGTTGGTGAGATCAATTTCTCCACACCCAGATCTTTCAATACTTCCACGGCTTCCTTGTTCATTTTGCGGATGTCGAGTGTCCCTAGTTTAGACGATTCACGCGCCAGGAAGATATTATGGGCCACGGTACGTTCGGGAAGCAGGTTGAACTCTTGATAGATAATGCTGACGCCTTTCATCTGGGCTTCGCGCGGGTGAGAAAATGATACTTTTTCTCCACCCAGGTGCATCGTCCCAGAATCAGGGATATACGCGCCAGACATAACTTTCATCAGTGTAGACTTACCTGCGCCGTTCTCTCCCACCACAGCATGAATTTCTCCAGGGAAGAATTGTAATGACACATCGTCCAGGGCAACTACACCTGGGAAACGTTTGGAGATATTCTGCACTTCCATCGTGGGCTGGATGGTTTCGGGTGGTATTTGTTCGGTTTCTGCTACAGCTACATTTTCCATAAGCGAATCCTCGTTGCTTTTCTAACGACCGATCAAGCAAATAAGGTTTTCAAGAATTGCAGACCTTGTTGGGCGATCGCATCCTGGCTTGGGGCGATTTCACGCCAGATACAGACTGCACGGGCGATCTCTTTTACTTGCGAAGTAAATGATTCGATTACAACCTGCCCTTGATAATTGGCGCTCTTGAGTGCCTGGGCGATTTCCTGCCAGTGTACCTGGCCGGTACCAGGCACGCCGCGGTCATTTTCGCAGGCATGGAAATGGAAAATCCTATTTCCTGCCAGGCGGATTGCTTCAGCGCTGTTCTTTTCTTCCAGGTGCATGTGGAAAGTGTCCAGGTGGAATCCGATGTTATCCCTTCCAACATCCTGGATGAAATTTAGTCCTTGTGAGACAGTGTTGATCATGTCGGTTTCAAAACGGTTTAATGGCTCGAGGGCTAATTTTACCCCGTTTAATGACGCAAAGTCACAACAATCGCGAAGCTCTAATACTGCAGTCGACCACTCCACTGCTCTGGCCCGGTCATCTTCCAGGTGAGGTTTACCGACCGCCGAGTACATGGGGCCGCAGATCACTGGAGAGCCAGTCTGGGCCGCCGCATCAATCATCCAGTGGATATATCTACGAGAGTTATCACGGATAGCCGGGTCGGAACTGCTGATATTGCGGTCGGGGCCAAACACACCGCAGATAATCGTTGATAACTGGTTCTTATCAAGTGCTTCCTTAATACGGGGAACATCGAGCAATGCAGGATTTTCGCAGGCGATTTCCAGGATATCGAAACCCATCGCCTTTACCTTGGGAGCCAGGTCGATTACCGCTTCAGTTGTGCTAGGTGACACCCAAACAAATGAATTTACACCGAATTTCATCAATTGCACCTCATTCAGCAACAACTCCCAACCGGTTGGGTGATAGGGCGAATATGTTGTCCATCGCCAGGTTGATGGCTCCAATTACCCCTGCATCCGTGCCGATTTCGGTAAACACGATCAACAGGTCACGCGTTGCCAGGGGCAGGGAGCGGCGTAAGACAGTCTGGCGGATGGATGACAACAGCAGGTCACCCAGGTGACTGACCCCTCCGCCGATAACGATCATCCCGGGATTATAGAAATTAACCATGCCAGCCAGTACATCACCGATGGCTTGGCCGCTCTCGCGAATGATATGGGTAGCCATGGCATCGCCTTCACCGGAGGCGTTCCCCACGTCTTCTGCTCGCAGGGTGTTGCCATTCGTCTCATAGTACTTTTGCAGGATGAGGCTGCTGCCTGCCTGAACGGCGGCGATCGCACGATCAGCAATTGCCGGCCCACCAGCCACCGCTTCCAGGCAGCCGCGGTTACCGCAGTGACACACAGGACCATTTTTATCGACACAGATATGACCGATATCCCCGGCACAGCCGCTGGCCCCCCGATAGATTTTCCCCTCACAGATGATGCCTGCACCGATGCCTGTGCCGATTTTTATAAAGATGAGATTATCCGTCTCCCTACCTGCGCCTTGGTAAATTTCACCCAGGGCCATCAGGTTCACGTCATTATCCACGACCACATTCGCCTGGGGAAACCATTGCTGGACTGTTTGAATGATGGGGTAACGGTCCCATCCAGGCATGATGGGTGGCGACACCAGGGTGCCCACCGAAAAATCCACCGGTCCGGGCACACCGATCCCGATGCCGTTTAATCTGGCAGAATCAGAGCCATTTTCCTGGGTGAGTTTTTCGAGTAAAGAACATACCCGGGCCAGGATCCTGATCGGCCCTTCCCTCACCGAAGCAGGCTCTGAATAGCGTACTAGCAGCCTGCCCGAGAAATCTGCAATCCCCAAGTCGATGCTGGTGGCGCCGATATCCACACCAGCCACCAGTCCGAAATTTCCGTTCAGGCTGAACTTCTTCGAGCGCCGCCCGCCGGTGAATTCGGTATAGTGGTTGGCTACCAGGATGCGTTGTTCGAGCAATGAGCTGATACAGGTTGTGATCTTTGTTCGAGAATAGTCAGTGAAACTCACCAGATCCGCTTTCGAAAATTCCCCATATCTGCGGATCAGGTCTACCAGTACTTTTTCGGAATGAGTAATGAAATATTGATTCGGTGAAGTACCTACCTGAAACTGCCTCACCGGCTTGTCCAGAGAGGGCACTGTCCGATATTTCTTCTGCAGCACCTCGCGTGCTATACCCATAAAGAGTTATGCTCGCTTTTTATTCAGAGATAATTTCGTCATGTCTGGCACACTAGTATGCCAGGCGTAAAAATCCCATTACTTGATCGGTCTACCCGACCAAAATACGCGCTTTAGATCCAATATAAAGGACCGGAGTTTCCGGATATTCAACTGTTAATTACAGGATTACAGATGATTATAGCTGTAATTGGGATTCTGTCAATATCTTTTGTTCAAAATAGAACAAGTTATGACAGATTTGGTTATTAGTTTATCTTTCCCGTAATTAACCGCGTGCGAACTCCAGTCCTTTGTGCATCAGCTCATTATTTGCTACAGTGTAATGCACTCCAGGTCAAACACCTTCGAGACCATTTCTAGCTCATTCAAATTGTGCCCGGTGGTGATGATGTAATGGTGTGAAACCAGGTCATCCACCAGCTTCTTGCCATTCGGCACACGAATAACCGCCCCGTTCAGGCAATGAGAATTCTCAAAACCGGCATATTTGGGCAGGCTGCCTTCCACGATTGACCAGCGATCAAATGGCGGCATTAACTTCACCAAGGTGATGTCTCCTTCGGCGAGGCGTGCATCGATGGCTGTGGCGTTGTCATCCACGATTGCCAGGACCTTTTCCTTGAGCGTCCATTCGGTTGAGAATGATTGGGGTACCACACCAAGGTAGCCGCAGTGGGCAGCCAGGATATAGTCTTCTGGTGCGCCTTCCACCTCGGGGAAGTATGGGATATGCTCGTGCTTTAATGCCGCATAGCCCATCTGAAATGGATAAAGGTTAGTCATCATAAATGGCACATCGATGGTCTTACCGATCAAGATCTTGGTCATCATTGAGACCAGGTCAGCCTCGCAGCCCCATACCAGGCGCTGGTCTTCATAGAGGAAGTTCCAGGCCAGGCAGGGGGTGGTATCGGAAAACATGGATTCATTAAGGCAGTTGATGCCGGCTGCGAGGATATCCGGGTCCTGGTCGAGATCATTTTTTACCGCCAGGTAAACCTTTACCGCGCTCAAAATGGCGCGACTGGTGAGCTTACCGATCGGAGTAGTTGCTTTACGCCGGTCCCATTCTATTTGGGCGGTATCATCTGGTATGGCACTGGCTCGCTTGCCTAACTCCTTGAAGCTCTTCTTGATTACCTTGACGCCATATTTTTCCTCGATGGCTGTGATGCATTCCGGCTCCCACCAGTAGAAGCGCTTGAAGATCTCATCCTGGTTGCCGCCACCGCTGGCAGGCTCGTCCTGGTAGACAAGGAGTTTCGATTGTTTCAGCTGTCGCCTTAGTGCAAAAGCCCGGCAGACCTGCTTGGTTTTTTCAAGGTTCGTTGGGCCGATCACCTTGATACCCTTGGCGGCCAGGAAACTGTTGATCTCCCAATCCCACATGGATACGGTCCCAAATTCAGAGGTGACGATCAGCAAAGGCTGGGGGAGTTTTTTGATTTTCTCCACCTCGCGGAAGGCTGCCCCCAGCATTTCCGGGAAGATAACACCGTCCGTATCGGGTAGGGGAGCTCCCAACAGTACCGGCTCTAATATCTCTGCATCCTCGGCTAGCAGCTCGTGCAGCTTATGCAGCTGGGTAGCGAAATCTGGCGCATCGGGCGACTTGTAGTAAATGGGGACAAGTTTTGCTTTCATGATACTCTCCTAATCACACATCATTTGCTCTGTTACCGGCTAAGGTCAAATAAAGGAGGAACAGGATGCTGGTGCAGCCTGCCCCTCCACGTCGAGTAGCCTTTATCGATTGGGCAACCAAAAACACATTTACTTAATATCAGCAACCGTTACTTTTTTACCTGTCTCGGCAGATTTAATTCCTGCTTCCAAAACCTGCATGGCCTTCATTCCGTCATAGAAGTTCGGTGCGATCTTGGTGCCTTTCTCAATGGCACCCAGGAAATCCACCATGGCATGCACAAATTCGTGCTCGTAACCAATGATGTGACCGGGCGGCCACCAGGCTGCTACGTATGGGTGGGTGGAATTGGTCACCAGGATGGTCCGGAAGCCCTGTTCATCGGCTGTATCTGACAGGTCAAGGTACTGAAGTTCATTCATGCGTTCCAGGTTGAAGACCAGACTACCCTTGCTGCCGTAGATTTCGAAGTAGTTGTAGTTCTTGCGCCCATTGGCGAAACGGCTGGCCTCGAAGGATCCCAGGGCACCGTTCTCGAATTCCACCAGCATGAAAGCGGCATCATCAACGGTGACTTTACCAACATCCGTAGCGCCGGTGCCAGCTTTGAAAGTACCTGCACCTTTACCGGGCAAGGGTCGCTCAGGGATGAAGGTCTTCATCAGGGCGGTTACAGCCTGAATGTCACCTACCAGGTAGCGCCCCAGGTCAACACTATGCGAGTTCAAATCATAGTGCGGTCCGGCACCGGCAAATTTCTTCTGCAAGTGCCAGGTCAATGGAAATTTCGGGTCGGTGATCCAGTCCTGCAAGTAAGTGCCGCGCCAGTGGTAGATCGTGCCGATCTTTCCTTCTTCGATCAACTTTTTAGCGAAGCTCACTGCTGGAGCACGGCGGTAGTTGTGGTTCAGGTAGTGTACCACACCGGCTTTTTCGGCAGCTTCGAACATTTCTTTGGCCCCGTCATAGTTCAGCGTGATCGGCTTTTCGCAGAAAATGTGCTTTCCATGTTTTGCAGCTGCAATGGCCATATCCTGGTGCAGCCAGGTTGGTGTGCAGATATCGATAATATCCACATCCTTGCGTTCGATCACTTTACGCCAATCGGTCTCGATATCTTCCCAACCCCAGTTCTTGGCAAAATTGGAGGTGCAATCCACTTCTGTGTCACACGCTACCTTCAACACTGGCTCAATTCCCAATTGGAAGAACTTTGGCGCCTGTCTCCAGCCGTTGCTGTGGGCTTTACCCATGAAGCCGGTTCCAATAATGGCTACGTTTAGTTTTTTCAAGGCATGCTCTCCTTTTTCTAAAATATTCCCGTTTCTGCCTAATTTAAAGCTGCCGCAATTCTCTTCAATTCCGTGACGCTTAGGGCAACCGCTTCATCCTCGCGTTCCGTCCAATCAGTGTGCGGGTGATCGATTTCTACGGCCAGGAAGCCCTTGAAATTGGCCTTATGAAGCATTTCAGCCAGCGCCTGGTTATTAATCAGGCCCATTCCCACCGGAACGCCGGCAAAGAAATGCCAGTCGGTTGGCTTGGCATTCTTGTCGGGCATAAGGTCCTTGACGTGCGTTGCCAGGGTATGCGGGGCGAGTTTTTCCATGCCTTTGACGGGGTCATCCAGCAGGCGCAAGAAGTTGCCGGTATCAAAATTCAATCCGAAATATTCCGAATCGACTGATTCCATCAGTTGGAGGATTTCCGCCGAGGTAAAGTCGATATGATTCTCAACCGCCAGCTTTACACCGTGGTCTTTAGCTACTACCACTGCTTGCTTGAACATCTTGACCAGTGCTTCGATTTGCGGACCATGCGGTTCATGGCGGAACATCAGGCTGCTGCCGACCACGCGCATCACGTCGGCGCCGATCTGGACGGCGTTTGGGATGCCTGCCACCATCTCGTCGTAGGCGGTCCAATTCTGACCACGTTCGAGGCCATCCGGGTGCCCCCAAGCATAGACACGATCGAATTTATACTCATCCAGCTGGGCTTTCAAGTCTTTAAACCATGCCTTGTCGACTCCCGTGGGGAAGAAGCACGATTCGAGCGAAACCCCATCCACGCCAAGCTCCCTGGCACGTTTCAGGAAATCCTGCATGGTCATATTCTTGGCAGGTGGTTTTTGATCTGGGTAAACCTCACCAAAAAAACGATGGTAACAATAACTGTCGATGCCAACTTTCATTTTATGCCTCCTGAATTAAGTATGGTGAACTTATGATTATGGTTTCCATATAGGATATTCGGTTTTATTTAGCCCATTGATAAGCCTGGATGATCCGATTGGATAAACAACAAAATTGTCTACTTGTCATTACAGGATAACATTATTATAACGATTAAGTCTTCATCGTTCAAGTTAAGATAGTGTCCCTTATTGAGATACTGATATTGAATGTAGGCACTTCTGCGAACTCTGAAATCGCGCTCATCTCTACTTATTCAGATCCAATCTTCAGCCGCTTCGGAAACATTGCCTCGCAAATTTATAAATTATATTGTTTAATTATTATCGTTTGCGAAGATAATTATACTGCCTTCCTTTTATGCCTTCGATGAGTCTGGTTTCTCACCCTTCTATTGACATGTGAGGTGTTTATTCCTATAATCAGTTGTAATGACAGGATTACAACAATTTCGATGTAAGCTGAGGAGGGCAATGTGAAAGACTCTATTGATTTTGCCAGTCATATTCCTTATTACATCCAATTGATGGACATCCTGCGTGAAAAAGTCCATCTAGGTGAATGGCTTCCGGGAAGCCAGATACCGGGCGAGCAGGGTTTGTGTGAAAGTTTTCAAATCAGCCGTACGGTGGTGCGCCAGGCGCTAAGGGAATTGGAATATGAAGGTGTGATCACTCGTCAAAAAGGGAAAGGCACTTTCGTTTCGCCACCCAAGATCAGTGAAGGGCTGGCTCAGAAGTTGACCGGCTTTTACCAGGATATGGTTGAACGGGGTTTGACACCTCATTCCAAAGTGCTCCTCCAGGAGGTAAACCCCGCCAGTGAAAAAGTGGCGCGCTACCTTGGCATTGAGCCCGGCGAAAAGGTGGTGGAAATCCAGCGCTTGCGCTTTGCGAATGACGAACCAATTCAATTAGACACCACCTATATCCCGTATGAGATTTGCCCGGCAATAGCGAGTGTTGACCTGACCAATCGATCCTTGTATGAGTTTCTTGAGCAGCAATGTAATATTTTTATTGCCAGGGGTAAGCGCAACATTGAGGCGGTCTTGGCCAACGAGCACGAAGCTGCCCTGCTAGGGATTGAGCGTGGAGCTCCGCTGTTGATGCTCGATAGTGTCAGTTATGCGGAGGAGGGGCGCCCGATTGAGTATTATCACGCCTTGCACCGCGGCGACCGCTCGCGTTTTGAAGTTGAGCTGGTCAGGCGGCGCGAGTTACCCCCGAAACCGGTTGAGGTCGCTGGAAGCCGTGCATCTACTCACCAAAACCTGGCAACCAACGGTAGTTCCAGGTAGCTGAAAACCGGTCGATTTCTCAAATCCAATCTGAAGGTGGACGGAGAACACATGCAGAAAAAATACCTGATAGGCGTGGACCTTGGCACGAGCAGTACCAAAGCGGCGCTGTACCAGATTGACGGGACCCTCGTCTCGGAGGCTACGGTTGAGGTACCTATTTATTACCCCAGGCCCGGCGTGGTGGAGCAGGAAAATGAGGATTTCTATACCTCAGCTGCCCAAACCATAAAGCGCTGCATTGAAACCAGTGGGATCGCCCCCAAAGATATTGCTGGCATTGCATTTGATTCGCAGATGGCAGGTATAGGGATGATAGATGATGATTATCGCCCGGCGGGCAGGTTTGACTCGTGGCTGGATATGCGCTGCCAACCTTACATCGCCTGGATGGACAAGGAGGCTGGCGATAGGGTGACCCAGCTCACCGGCTGCCCACCCACGTGTGATCATGGCCCCAAGATGCTGTGGTGGAAGCATGAGCAGCCCGAAACCTACGCCCGCATTGCAAAGTTCTTGACGCCCTGCGGCTATGTGGCGGGCAGGTTGGCTGGGTTGAGAGGTGACCAGGCCTTCATCGACCACACCTTTATTCACTTTACTGGTTTTTCCGATGCGCAGAATACGCAATGGTCGGAAGAATTATGCAGCCGCTTTGGGTTGGATATGGATAAACTTCCCAGGATCATTGAACCCTATGCGGTGGTGGGCGAGGTGCAAGAAGGTCCGGCAAAAGAGTTCGGGCTGGCGCCAGGCACGCTCATCGCGGCTGGTGCCGGGGATACTGCCGCCAACGCCCTGGGGGCGGGCATCGTTCACGCAGGCATGCTCTTCGATGTGGCTGGCACGGCGGCCGTCCTGGCGGGCTGCACCAGCAAATTTGTAGCCGACACCCAGCACCGGGCTTTAATAACGATGCGGTCGGTAATCCCCGGCTTGTGGAACCCGCTGGCATATATCGGCGGGGGCGGGATTGCCTTGCGCTGGTACCGTGACCAATTCTTCAACCGATCCCGCGGTGAGGCCCTTCCAGTACCCGAGGTAGATCTCTACACACAGATGCTGGCCCAGGTTGAAGCTGTTGCACCGGGTGCGGATGGGCTGTTCTTCTCACCCCACCTGGGAGGCCGCATCTGTCCCTCTAGCCCGGAGATGCGCGGGGCGTGGATGGGCCTTTCCTGGTCACACACCCAGGCGCACTTCACCCGGGCAATCCTGGAAAGCATCGCCTATGAGTATGCCTATTACCTGAAAATTTTGAAGGAATCCCTGCCTGACCTGGTGCTGGTCGAGGCCCGCGTGGTAGGTGGTGGAGCCCGCAGCCCCATTTGGAACCAGATCAAGGCAGATGTGCTCAATGTACCTTACCAGCGCTTGAAGGGCAATGAATTTGGTGCCTGGGGGGCTGCCATGATCGCTGGGAAAGCCGCCGGTCTGATCGATGACCTGGCCTCGCATGCCGAACACACCGCCATACTGAACGGCAAACCTTTCAACCCCTCCAAGGAAAATCACGAAATATACCAGCCTCTGGTCGAAAGATATATTCATCTGGAAGAAGCGATTAACCAGTTTTATACAGTGTGACTGTTTGCTTGAATTTACTTTAACCATATATTGAGGAATGCGAATGAAAAAACCGATTAAGATCTGTATGATTGGGGGTGGTAGGGTGGGTAAGAACCACTCCCGCGCCATCACCGGATACGTCCCTGGGGCGGAGATCGTCGCCCTGGTTGAAATGATGGAAAACGTACGCCAGGAAACAGCTCGCGAATTTAATATTGATAGACAGTTCGATGCGCTCGAAAATGCCCTCGAAAAGGTGGACTTCGATGCGGTGGTGATCACCACCCCCACTCCCACCCACCTGCCTATCGCAGCCTTAGCAGCAGAACACAAGAAGCACGTCTTCCTTGAGAAACCCATGGCTCTATCTTTGGCTGAGTGCGATGCGATCCTTGATGTGGTTGAAAAGAACGCCGTGCTTTTACAGCTGGGGTTCATGCGCCGTTTCGACCCCGAATTTATAGTGGCAGCCGAGCGTATCGAAGCGGGTGAGATCGGCCAGCCCATGATGATTAAAACCAACACCCATGGGCCAGGTCTGCCGCCTTCCTGGGCGCGCGATCTCAAGACCTCCAACGGGATGCTGGCGGAGGTCAATAGCCATGACTGGGATACCCTGCGTTGGTTCATGGGCTCGAACCTTGAGCGGGTGTACACCGAAGTGGCGAATTTCAAGGGTGCCGCTAATAACGTGGATACACCTAATTTCTATGACAACGTCTTGGTCAACGTAAAATTCGAAAACGGTGGCCTGGGGTTGATCTCAGGGGTCTGTCCTTGTGGATACGGTTACGATGCCCGAGTTGAAATCGTCGGCGAGAAAGGCATCCTGCAGATCGGTGAGCTGAAAGGTCAGGCGCTGGTCGTCTGTACCGACCGTGATCATGGCCTGGTCACCCCCATCTACCGCACCTGGCCTGAGCGTTTCAAATGGGCGTATATAAATGAAATGCAACACTTCGTCTCCTGCATTCAAAATGAAACCCAACCCCGTGCTGGCGGTATCGACGGACGTTGGGCTGTGGCAGGTGTTCTTGCGGGTACGAAATCCTTCATTGAGCAACGCCCTGTTTACCTGAAGGAGATCCTCCAGGCGTAAGCCTGGGGTGAGCGAGGAGCTATGTTAGCTGCTGTTTATCACGGTCCAAATGACCTGCGCCTGGAAGATGTGCCTATCCCTGGAGTAGAAAAGGGCGAGATATTGGTAAAGGTCGTCAGTGCCAGCATCTGTGGGACTGACTTACGCATCCTCCACGGCAACCACCGCATGTATCCGCCCAGCACCATACGCATCCCCGGGCATGAAGTGGTGGGCACGATCGCAGAGATCGGTACCGAAGTGGATAACTACACCATCGGACAGCGCGTTTTTGTTGCCCCCAATACTGGTTGTGGTCATTGTGAGCAATGTGTGTCTGGAAACAATAACCTGTGTGCCAATTACGATGCCATCGGGGTGACTTCCGATGGTGGTTTTGCGGAATATGTGCGTATCCCGGCCAATTCGGTCCGGCAGGGCAACGTGATCCCCATCAGCGAAGCGGTCGATCCGGCTGTAGCCGCCCTGGTGGAACCCTTCGCCTGTGTGCTCAGGGGTCAGAATGCCCTGCGAATGCAACCCGGTGAAGTTGTCTTAATCATGGGTGCTGGGCCAATCGGCGTGATGCACCTTAAGCTTACCCGAGCACGCGGCGCGGGTCGCATCCTGGTAAGCGAGCCTGCACCCCAACGGGCAGCCCAGGCCAGGCAGATGGGAGCAGACCGGGTGGTAAATCCCACGGTTGAAGATCTGAAAGAGGTCCTGAACGAGGAAAGCAACGGCAGAGGCGCGGATATCGTCATTGTTGCTGCCCCTGTGCACGTCTTACAGGAAAGTGCCCTCGACCTGGCAGCAATCGGCGGGAGGATTAATTTCTTTGGTGGTCTCCCCAAGGATCGGCCGGTGATCAATTTCAATTCCAACCTGGTGCATTACAAGGAGCTGGTCATCACCGGAACCACAGCCTGCAGCACAGCTGATTGCTGGCAGGCTACCCGCATCGTCAATTCTGGCCTGGTCGATCTCTCCGATATCGTTAGCCAGCGTTTCCCACTGGCAGAAGCCGTGCAAGCCTTTGCCGCTGCGGAAGATGGGAAATCGCTCAAGATCGTGCTTGTACCGTAAAACGAATGACAACTTCGCCCAAACCGATCATCACTGTGCTGGGGCCAGTCACCCATGAGCAACTGGGCATCACTGACGCTCATAATCACGTGTGGATCGAGCCTGTTTCTGGGGCGAACCCTGGCAGCCCGGTTCTAGATCAATACGCCTCGATCCTTAAAGAATTGGTGGAGTACCAAGAGCAGGGAGGATCAAGCCTGTTGGATTGCCAGCCGGGTGGTTGTGGCCGTAACGGGAATAAGCTCATCGAGCTTTCGATGGCCTCCCAGGTGAATATCATTGCCTGTACGGGATTTCATCGCCGCAAGTATTACGCCCAGGGCTTCTGGCTGTGGGAGGCTGATGCTCAGAAAGTGTCAGATTACTTGTTCGCTGAGCTGCAGGATGGTCTGACAGAAACCATCGGCTCACCCGTAACCTGTCGGGCCGGATTCATCAAGATTGCCTTGGAAGCAACCTGGGCAAAGTGCCCGCACTCAGCTTTGGAAGGGGCGGCACGCACAGCTGGAAGAACCGGAGCTGTGATAGAGATCCACACCGAAAAAGGTGCCCTGGCTGAGAAAGCACTAAATTACTTTGAAGATCGAGGGGTATCACCTCACCAGCTGGTGTTCTGCCACATGGATAAGCGGCCAGACATCAGCCTGCATCAGGCCCTTGCCAGCCTGGGAGTGATGCTTGAGTATGATACCTTTTACCGGCCCAAGTATGAGCCGGAGAGGCTGCTTTGGCTGCTGATCGACGAGATGGTTAGTGCAGGTTACTCGAACCGGGTTGCCCTGGCCACCGATATGGCTGAAGTAGCCCTTTATCACAACCTGGGTAGTGGTCCCGGGCTAAAGAGCCTGCCTGGTGAGATCCAGGCAAAACTTATTAAAAAAGATTACCCGGAAAGTGTTTGCAAACAGTTGCTGGGTGGGAACATCGCACAGCGGTTGGCCGGGATAAATTAAAGAGAGTTCAGGAGAATATGATGGTAGACTTACCTTTTGCTTTTACACTGCCCATGCCGCAGGTGATCCCCTCCAGAGTGGATAACCACATCACGCGGCGCCTATCAGCACTGCGCGGTCAATTCCTGGACCAGGAAACGTACCAGCAAATGCTGGACGAAGATGACCGGTTGATCTATGAAGTCTACGAGATCAAACGCCCCGAAATTGAAGGCGAGCTGCTGATGGGTGTCACATTCGTCCATCCCGGAAAGGTTGGCAATGAATTCAATATGACCAAGGGGCACTTCCATTCTGTGTTGGATACTGCCGAAATGTATTACTGCCTGCGCGGCGAAGGCTACATGGTGATGGAAACTCCTGAAGGTGACACTTCAGTGGTACGGCTTGTTCCTGGTGAAGTTTTATATGTGCCGCCTCGCTGGGCACACCGCTCGGTGTGTACCTCCCGCCAGGATGATTTGGTGATGTTCTTCGCTTACCCGGGTAATGCTGGGCATGATTACGGGACCATCGAACGCCAGGGATTCCGCAAACTGGTCGTTGACGGACCCGGCGGTCCTGAGATCATCGACAACCCCCGTTGCCAGTGACCAGGGGCATGAAAAACCTCGAGGAATGATTCAACTGTTTTTTTTACAGCATAAGAGCCCTATTGAAGGATAGCGAGTATGACTGATCAAAATTACCATGTAGTAACTAAAACTATTCCCACGTTTTATTTTATTGGTGTCACCACCACCAAATCTTCGATTATGAAAGTCTTCCCACTCTGGATGAAGATTCTTGGGCGGGAAGAAGTGGTGATGGAAGGGATTGACTGCAAAATTCACGATAAGCCTGAGGCATATCGCCAGGCAGTTGCCCAGATCAAGGTTGACCCACTATCTTTGGGTGCACTGGTAACCACACACAAGATTGACTTGCTCAGTGCGGCCCGCGATATGTTCGAGTATCTCGATCCTTATGCCCTGATCACCGGCGAGGTCTCCTGCATTTCCAAGCTGGAAGGCCGACTGGAAGGCCACGCCAAAGACCCGCTCACCTCAGGCGCCAGCCTGGATGCCATCATCGAGCCGGGTTATTTTGGGCGAACAAACGGCCAGGTATTATGCTTTGGGGCCGGTGGCTCGGGGGTCGCTACATTGTTACACCTGATCAATAAGAAAAATAAGGCTGATCGGCCTGCCAGGTTCACCTTTGTCAACCGCTCACAAGGCCGGCTGGATCATGCCAGGGAAATGGTAAGCGGCCTAAGCACCGACATTGAGATTGAATATATCTGCAACTCCGACCCCGCAGTCAATGACAAGATCATGGAGAAGTTCCCTCCTTACAGCATTGTCATCAATGCCACCGGCATGGGTAAAGACACCCCTGGCTCGCCCATCACCTGGGATGGCAAGTTCCCGATGCACAGCATCGCCTGGGAATTTAATTACCGCGGTGAGCTAGACTTCATGCACCAATCACTGGCGCAGGTGGAAAGCCGCAAGGTGAGAGTGGAGGATGGTTGGCTGTATTTCGTCCACGGCTGGACTCAGGTGGTCGCCCAGGTGATGCACTTTGATCTGACGCCCGCGCTGTTCGATCAGCTGAACCAGGCTGCTTCAACGATGCGCGGCAAATGACAGGCAACCTGACCATGAAAAAAACGGACCTGGCAGCAGGATACCACGAGCGTGGCTATGGATGCGCTCAGTCCGTACTGGCCTCTTATGCAGGTGATTTCGGACTAGAAGAGGGGCTGGCACTTCGTCTGGCAACAGGCTTTGGCTCAGGAATGGGCCGTATGTGTGAGGTGTGCGGGGCCCTCACCGGGGCGTTCATGGTGATCGGGATGAAGTACGGCAAGGATAAGACTGACGGTACTCGCTACGGGTACGAGACGGAAACTACCTACCGTCTGGTGGCGGAGGCAGCTGAAAAATTTAAAGAACGGAATGGGTCCATCTACTGCCGTGAACTGATCGGGCATAACCTGATGGATGCGGTGGAACGGGCCAAGGTGGTGGAGCTCGGATTATTTAAGACCACCTGCCGGAAATGTATCCTGGATGCGGTAGAGATCCTGGAGGAGATTCTTTGAAGTGGTTCGACGAACGGTGAGACTGGTATGAATCTAAACCCAGGTGACATTGCCAGGATGATCGACCTTTCGTGCGTCCGGACGGCTTCCTCCCGGGCAGACGTTGAGGAGATGGTTCGCGCGGCCATCAAGTACAGGTTTGGCCATGTTTCAGTGTTGCAGAGCTTCATTCCCCTCACCAAACAGCTGCTCAACAGTCACCCAGAGGTTCATCTGGTTGGAAATGTGAGTTTCCCATCGGGCTCCGATTCCACTACCATAAAAATCAATCAAGCCAAGGAGCTTGCCGTAGCTGGCTGTGACGAGATCGACATGGTCATGAATATTGGCAAGCTACGCTCAGGTGAGCTGGCGGAAGTGGAAAGCGATATCCGCTCAGTTATTGCCACCGTGGATCCCATCCCGGTCAAGGTGATCATCGAAATTATGCTCCTGACCGCAGCTGAAACCGCCGCGGCTTGTGCGATCTGTCTGCAATCAGGTGCCTCTTACATAAAAACCGGCACCGGTTGGGCCGACCGGGGTACCACTGTGCAGGATGTTCAATTGATCCAGTCTTTGGTGGGTGATCGCATCAAGATCAAAGCTTCCGGCGGCATTCGCACCCTGGATACACTCCTGGAAATGTATGCGGCCGGTGCCTGTCGTTTTGGTGTGAAGCTTAAAGCAGGGATCAAGATCGTAGACGAAGCCATGGCGCACGGTACACCGCTGGTGGTACCCTAAGATCATGACGATGAAAATCAGCTCCTCTACCTTCAGCGGTGTTGAAAATATAACTAATCTTCATGGCTTGACCCGAATGTGGCTGATGCGTACTCCCATTCCATACACTGTGCTTTATTTACAAGTACGCAGGCACAAGCATCGCCCGGATGATTGGTTCAATGGCATCATTGAATGATTAAGATAGCCAAAGGAAATGAAAATTTCAGCCTGGAGGAACAGCGTTAAAAATCTTTCAACTTGCAATTTGGATCGTCAATGCAATCCATCAAAACTCTCATAGAAAGGAATAGAATATGAAAATAGGTTTATTTACGGCTACGTTTCTGGATACGCAAATTGAAGATGTGTTCAAAATGGCGTCAAGCCTGGGGTACGGGGCTGTGGAGATGCCTGCCTTTGCCAACAATCCCCACCTGGATATTGAGGAGATCGTCAAGGGCAACAAGGCAGCTGAGCTGAAAAAGCTGGTGAAAGACTACGGCCTGATCATTTCGGCCCTGGCCAACCACCCTGAAGGCCAGATTGTGTTAGGTCCGTATGGTAAGGATACCGACGCGATCTGTCCGGGTACCAAGGAGGAGAAGATCAAGTTTGGCACCGAGCGCATGATCAAGACCGCCCAGGCTGCCAATGCCTTGGAAGTGCCGGTGGTCACCGGTTTCATCGGTTGTGAGAATTTTGGGCGTTTCTTCCCCTGGCCATACTCGAAGGGTTGGTCTGACATGGAAGCTGAGTTTGTTGAACGCTGGGGCAAGATCCTGGATAAATTTGGCGAATACGGGGTCAAGTTTGCCCACGAGCCACACCCCAATGAGCTGGCCTACAATGTGGAGACTGCCCTGCGCGCCGTAGAGCTGATGGGTGGGCGCAAGGAATTCGGTTTCAACTTCGACCCTGCCAACCTGATCTACCTGGGCATCGATGTGGAGAACTTCATCGATGCTTTGGCGGGCAAGATCTTCCACGTGCATGCCAAGGATGGGGAAGTGGTGGTACACAACGTGCGTCGTTCGGGTGTCATCCCACAGGGTGATTGGCAGCGCCTTGGGCGTGGGTTCCGCTTCAGAATCCCCGGCTGGGGTTCGGTGCCATGGAAGAAGGTCATCACCGAGCTATCCCTGATCGGCTATGATTATGTCATGTCATACGAGCACGAGGATGTGACCATGAGCCGCAATGATGGCATCACCAAGACGATCGCCTACTTAAAACCACTGATGATTGATAAACCTTACGAAGGCCGCCACGACGTTTTATTCCAATAGAGATTATAAGCTCAAGGAGCAGATGATATGTCAAATATGATGAAAGCAGCAGTTTTTGAGAAGGTTGGGGTCATTAAAGTAAAAGAGGTACCCATTCCGGAGATCGGTGATGATGATGTGCTCATCAAGGTCAAAAACACGGGTATCTGCGGCACGGATTGGAGCATCTACAACGGCTGGTATTCTGCCGATAAGCTGCCCATGATCGCTGGGCATGAATTTTCCGGCGTCATCGCCCGCATCGGGAAGAACAATAACGGCTTCAAGGAAGGTGACCGGGTTACAGCCGACATCAACATGAGCTGCGGGACGTGCTTCTACTGCCTGCACGGGCAAAAACTGCTGTGCGATAGCTTCACCCAGCTTGGTATTCACACCGACGGCACGTTCGCCGAATATGTCAAAGCCCCGGTTGCCCTGCTGCACAAGCTGCCCGACAACCTGAGCTTTGAGGAGGGCGCTTTCATAGAACCAGTCTCCTGTGTAATCCATGCCGCCAAAGCCATGGATGCCTGTCTGGGCAGCAGTGTGGCGATCATTGGATGCGGCTTGGGCGTGCTGCACGCTCGCATGGCAGTCCTACGCGCCTGCGCCCCGGTCATCATCTTTGGTGATAACCGCAAGCGCTTGCAGATTGCCAAGGACATGGGCGCCGATTATGCCATCCATATTGATGATGTAGCAGACCCGGTAGCAGAGGTGATGCGCCTGACCAACGGCCGCGGCGCAGATTACGCTATCGAAGCAGTGGGGACGGTTGAGACCTACGAGCAAGCCTTCGCCATGCTACGCAGGGGTGGCAAGCTCTCAGCCTTTGGCATCACCGGCGAGCAGGATGTAATGCGCATGCGGCCTTTTGAATTCGTGCTGGGTGAAAAGAAAGTCACCGGTTCGTGCGCCGGGGTTGGGGCCGACTGGCCAGATGCCATGACGCTCATCTCCGCTGGGCGGATTAACCCGAAGCCGCTGTTCTCCATGAAGGTCCCGTTGGAAGACCTGGAGTGGGCTTTGCATGAGCTACGCCGTGACCCCAGCCTGTTCAAGATCTTCGTCTCACCTGAAGTCACCAAGCGCGAGATGTTATAGGATTACCGGGCAGGCAGCTCAAGGATAATGGGCTGACTGTAGGCGCATATTTGTTGTAACCAAGGAGCTTACCCGTGAAGATCAAGCAGATCGATCACGTCTCGATCAATGTCACTGATATCCAGAAATCCCTCGATTATTACGGCCGCATCCTGGGGTTAACCCAACAGCAAACGGTGGATATGGGGGAGTTCACCATCACGTATTTCGCCTTACCGGGTGGCTCTCGCCTGGAGCTGTTTGATTACCATGGTAAGAATCCTGCCAACCCACGTGCTGAGGATGAGGTGGGTCTCAGGCATATCGCCTTCCAGGTTGAGGATGTGGCAGCACATGAGGCTCGTTTACGGTCTGACGGGGTTCAAATCACCTTGCCGACCTGCGCTCTACCTGACCTGGGCATGCGGGTGCTTCTGTTTCTCGACCCGAACGGCGTAACGCTTGAATTTTGCGAAAAGCTTTAGCCGGTTGCGTATTATTGGTATTTACATAAAAAGTTATCCCTGATGTAAAATCTTACTGGAGGAAACTGCACATGGAACCTAGAGATATCCTGCTTACCCCGATCATGATCGGCACGCATCGCAGTGAGAACCGTTTCTTTAGCCAGGCAATGGAATGCACCGATGCTGATTTTGAGGGAAATCCATCTGACCTGACCTACGCCCGCTACGAGAACCTTTTCAAGGGCGAGGCTGGCATGGTCAGCCTGGAGGCGATCACCATCACCGATAAAAACCGCTCGCGCCTGAACCAGCTGTTCATCATGCCTCAAAACCTGCCCGCCCTGACGAAGTTTGTCCAGCGCCTGCGTGAGGTCAACCCCAAGACAATCTTCATCTATCAGTTAACCCATTCTGGTGAGCTGAGCAATCCTGAGTTTTCAAAGCGCCTGTCAGTAAGACCCCTGCCGGGCTTTAAGGCGGATGTCTTCACCGAAGACGAATTTGAAAAGATCATGGATGACTTCGTCCTGGCTGCCAAGATCACTTACGATTCAGGCGCGGATGGGATCGACATGAAGTTCTGCCATGGCTACCTCGGCTCACAGATCCTGCGCCCGTACAACACCCGCAAGTGGAAATACGGTGGTAAATGGGAGAACCGGCGCCAGTTTGCCTTCGATCTTTACGAACGCATCCAAAAGGCAGTGCCAGACAAAAACTTCCTGATCGGCTCCAAAATCTCGGTCTGGGAAGGCTTTCCGGGTGGCTTTGGCACGGCTGGGCCCGATACCCCGGTGATCGACCTGACTGAACCCATCGACCTAGTGAAAGGCCTGGAAGAACGCGGTGCTCAGTACTTCATCCAATCTGCCGGTAGCCCATCGATCACTATCAGCCTGACACAGGCGGATAAGGACCACCCCTATTTCGCCTACCTGCACCAGTATTTTGCTAAAGAGATGCGGGAGAACCTGAAGAAGGAAACGGTCGTGATCGGCTCTAACTATTCGGTGTTCGGCAAAGGTAAAAGCAAGCTGCAAGCGGTGAGCTCCAAGGACAGCCACTTGTTGGCATACGGGGCCCAAAATATCTCCAAGGGCTACGTAGATATGGTTGCAGTAGGCCGCCAGTCTTTGGCTGACCCATTGTTACCATTAAAGCTGCGCGAAGGCCGGGAGAAGGAAATCAACTATTGCACCACCTGTGACAACTGCCTGGAACTGCTCATCCGCCAGCGACCGATTGGCTGCTGCACCTACAATAAGTACTATACCAAAGTCCTGCAAGACACTCGCAAGGAGTTTGGTAGACTGAACGAGATGCACACCTAAGCGCCTGTTGTAACGCTTTCCATGAAACCTGCCTGGAATTTTCAGGCAGGTTTTTGTTTGCGTATTCACATCAGGCAAGCATATCCAGGTATATCTATGACAGGAATGGGCAAAGTCAGGTTTCGTGAGGGCTACCTTGTTGGCTCATTACGTCATTGCGCCCTGACTCGATCATGGCTGTCAGCTTCTCCCCCGCCTGGTGAGAATGTTGCAAAAATGACATTTCATCCTGGTAACCGGTGTGATGGATGCCCACCTCCAGGTTCACACATGCCTGGTATGCCGAGGACGCGATTACCCTGGCCAGCTCAGGCCAGTTCACGCTGCCAGTGAAGGGGATCTTATGCTGATCGCTCACCCCATCGTTATCGTGCAGGTGCAGGGCGATCAACCGTCCTTTTAGCTGGTCCAGCTTCTCCAGCCCGGGTCCACCCAGGTTGGCATGTCCTGAATCGAAACATAAGCCAAGGTAAACTGGGTCATACTCCGCCAGCAGCGTTTCCAGCACCAAAAAATCATCGCCATCCATGTTTTCCAGGGCCAGGCGGACTGCCCGGCTGCGTGTAAAAGCTTCCAGCTCGTCCAATGACCTGCGGATTTGGACCATCCGGGCCGTGCGAAATTCATGAGGCTCGGTGGTTGGGATGTGGATGATCGTTACGTTTCCACCCAGGCGGGCGGTCATTGCGATGCGGTTTTTAACCAGTTCCAGGCCAGCCAGGCGCCGCGTATCGTCAAATGAAACCCAATACTTTTCCCTTCCCTGGCTGGCATGCAGGTTCAAAAGTAGTAAATTGAATTGCTTGAACCATGCCTTAATTTCACCGATTTCGTCATCTGAATAGAGATAATCGTTGGACCAGTGGTGGCACCAGTGGACGTGGGTGAAACCGGCTTCGGCAATACGCCGGAGGTACGGGAGTGTGTCGCCTTCACTTTGATAATAGTCAGAGGTGATCGAAAGCATGGATTTTCTGATTATATGTGATTATCCATGCATCCGAACCGGCAGTTTCCAGGAGGTGAAATCGCCAGATAATGCATGAGCGACTTTGATGTTTTAGACGAAGTGATCGGGTCAGGAAATTGCTCCACATGAAAAATTGTTGTATACTGGAAAGGTCCATCCTGGGGGAGTATTGGCTGCCAACTTATCAGTCAGCGATCCGTATTAATAGTGGTGCTTCATGTGATCATCGTGTGAAAGGAAGTGAAGATACAGGCAGATACTGTTCCTAAAAGATCTAAACCGTCGTTAATACCAAACACTTGAATGTCTCATAAAGGAAAGGATGAAGAAATGGCGCACAAATATCATGCTTTAAGGACAATCGGCTCCATCTTTCGGGTGGTCGGCTACATATTTCTGGTCCTCACCATTCTGTCTGCCCTGGCAGTGTGTGGTCTTACCGTCATAGGAGGGACAACGGCGGAGACGCTTGCGCAGGAGTTCGGAACCAGTACCACTGGCGCGGGATTCCTGGGGGGCCTGGTTGGCGGATTACTGCTTGGCCTTCTCGTGATCCTTTATGGCGGATTGATCTCCCTCATGCTGGTGGCCTTTGGTGAAGGCATATATTTATTGATCGATGTCGAGGAAAATACCCGCAGGACCAGCTACCTGATGGAAAATCAAAACAAGCTTCAGCCCGCCGAGCCAAAACCATTACCACCTACGTCGTGAACCACTCTGGCGAAATTGGCCACGGAAGAAACGCTAAATTCGGACAACAGTAATATTGGAACATCAATTCGCGTGAAAGCCGAGTCAGGTGTAACAACCTGCAGCTGGTCATTCAACCAACAAGGTATGAATGAAAGCTAGAGTCCGTTCACTGGTTGCGATAGCATTCATTGTCTTTTGCTCCCTGGCCTACCTTGATAGGGGTGCGTCAAATCAGGAATACTCGCTTCAAATTTCCTTTATCGATGTGGGCCAGGGAGATGCGGCATTAATTCAAACTTTTGAGGGTTTCAACATATTAATCGACGGCGGACCGGTACCCGCCGGTCCAGTGGTGTTGGCATATCTGCGGGCGATGGATGTAACCGAACTTAGTGCAATTATCGCTTCGCATCCCGATAGTGACCATATCGGCGGATTGATCAGCGTCTTGGCTGCGACGGATATCCTGGTCGATTCTGTGATTTATAATGGCTACCCAGGGTATACGCAAACCTGGAAAAACTTCGCCAGCGCAGTTGAAAATGAAGGCCTGGTTTTGACCGTCGCTCAATTTCCAGGTGAATTGCACTGGGGCGCAACCACTGCGTATGTTCTCAATCCACCCTCAGGTTTGGCCGATCCTGACACGAACGCAGCCTCACTGGTGTTGCTGCTCGATCATAACGAAGTTGACACCCTGTTCAGCGGGGATATTGACAGTACGGTTGAGGCGCAAGTCCTGGCGCGACAGACACCCGTTGCCGCGGATATCCTGAAGGTAGCCCATCACGGCAGCAATTACAGCTCCAGCTCCGAATTCCTAGGGGCGGTTCAACCAGACGATTCCGTTATTTCTGTTGGTCCTAACCCCTATGGGCATCCTGGGGCTGAGACGCTTTCACGCTTGATAGCCAGTGGTTCGAGTATCTGGCGGACAGATTTGCTTGGGACAATCTTGATTACTTCAGCAGACGGATTGTCCTACCAGGTGATCCCAACGAAAACCTGGCAAGAAGTTTACCTTCCGGTTGTAATGATCAGTAAGCCATAATCAACTTCCCCCATTTCAGGTATTGATAAAAAAACTCGCTATTTAAAGTCATCCAATCGGCAAGTTTGAATGACCGAGCAAGTAATAATAATTCTTGTGAAAACGGCTCTCTAAAAGACAAGAGCTGAAACTGAATTGAAGCAATTCAGTGATAGCTGTAGGATTACGCTCATCATTCATTTTCGATTGACACGAGATAAATTCAAAGGGGCTGCCCTTATTTGAGCAGCCCCTTCGGGCATCATTTTATTCCTTTATTGGCTTAAATCGCGTGGCACGCGTACGGTGACTGACGCAAGAGTGCTATTTCCACAGGCATCTGTCACCTGGTAAGTGATCGTATAGACCCTGCCTTGGCCAAGTCCTGAACGCTCAGCTCGCAATAATAAGGTATATGTATCCAAAATGACGATGTCGTTTGGCTTGTCGCCATCGCCCAGGCCATTGTCCGGTTCATTCGATGTCACTGAAACCAATGTTATGGTTGGATCTGGGTCAAAGTTGTCCCACGCAACTACTGTGGCAACCACCGTTGTGTACTGGTGATTGGGCGGCCACAGCACAGCCTGATTCACGGATACCTCCAGCGCGGGTGCGATCTCGTCGCACACGTTCAAACCCACGATCACGGGATCATGATCCGAGGAGCGGAATGCATCCGGCGCATAGAGCGCATCCTGTGCAGGTAGCTTGAACGTCATGTCATAATCGATGAGATCAGGCTCGTCTGCATTGATATGCCATTCCGTTACGCCCGTAACCTGCGGCACCAGATTAGCGCTTGCCAGGGCCTGGTCCAGGTAACCCTCCTGGCCATCGAAGACATAGGTATAAGCATACATGCCATTATATTGGTCGACGAGGTTGACGTAGTCGTCGGCAGTGCCGATCATATCATCCGGTCCGGCTATGATCGCATCGATCGGGTCTTCCTTGGTGTAGGAATTGAGATCCCCCATGATGATGTAATCCTGGTCACCGCTTCCGGTTGGGTCGCCTGCCAGCCAGTCCACCAGGGCTTGTGCCGCATACATGCGTGTCAGGTTGCAGTTGCCGGCACCATCAAGAAGATCTGGATCCCCCACATCATTACAATCCGAACCCTTCGACTTGAGGTGGTTGACGGCCATCGTGAAAATTCCACCCGTCGAGTTGGATTGGAAGGTTTGGGCTAAGACCGGTCGATTTTTATCGTCCAGGAAGCGAGGGTCAACAGATGAGTCAAGGATGGCATAGGCTCCGAGTGGAGTGACCGTGGCTGGCTTATAGATCAACGCCACGCGGATGGCATCTGTGCCGATAGCACCCGTGGCAATGTAATCATATGTACTCTCTCCCAACGCCTCGTTCAGGCCACTCACCAGATCCGCCGTGGGTACATCACCAGGATGATTCTCGATCTCAATCAGCCCAACAACATCGGCATTGATGGCTGACAGGGCAGCCACGATCTTGGCTCGCTGGCGGGTGAATTCCTCCGCCGTATCAGCCCCCCGGCATTCCTGGTCACTTGCTGGGCCACAGATAAAAGCGCCCGTGTCAATGGTCGTGAAGTAATTCAGCAGGTTAAAGGAGGCTACCTTCAAGTTTCCACCAACATCGTCCGGATAGGCTGTTCGAGGGTTCGTTGAAGAATAGGCTGCTCCCTGTGTGGGCTGGATGCGGTATAACTCGTAACTATAGTCCATCACCCCGGTGACGTTCGTAAGGGTATCGCCACCTCGGAAAAGGTTGGTAAGGTTAAAGACCGCGCCGTTGGGATGGAGCGCTGGATCAAGGTTCTGTGCGCTGCGCCCGTCATCCAGCGTGATGCGGCTAAGCAGGTTCGCCTGGGTTAAGGCCGCTTGTTCAGGAGAGCCGGGTTCATAGAGGACGGTTGGAGTGTACTGCCGGTCGGCGGTCAATACGCTCTCGCCATAGCGGTCGAAGTTAAAATATTCAGAGATATACAGTGTCTGGGGGAAGGTTACCAGCATGCCCTCGTATGGCTCAAAATCGTCCAGGCTCTCCACAGGCAGGGAAATTGGGGTGGCTGCCACGCTGTTCCCAGCAGAGCAAATCCATAATTGGCTCACTGTCACCTCAGTCATCCCGTTGTATTCGGATACATTCCCCCGTACGCGCACACCATCACCAACGAAGACATTCACTGCACCAGGAGCATAGATAAACACGCCATCCGAGGTAGCAGAGTTCCCGTCTCCGGCTGCGTCCTGGACGTGGAAGCCATTCAAATTTCCATTGTCAGGCGTTGCATTATTCTGAAAATCACCCACGACGATCCCTTCCAGGGCAACCTCGGTGCCAACCAGCGGGCTGGTCAGTCCACTTCCTTGTACTTCATAGATAGGTGTAAAGGGATCGCCACAGGCTTCAGGTGGTGGCACGTAGATCTGGTTGGGTGCCCCCGGCGTATTGTAAGCCTCGCCCAAGACGATTGTGCCTGCGTAGCCAGGTATGCCCGCCAGGTCAAAGTCATTGCGGACCCAATCGGTAGCAGCATCGGTGTCAGCACCATCCGGGAAGCGTGAAGCGCCACCGGGTGCATAAGGCAGACCGTCGTAGGAAATACCTAGCGAGGGAGGGCCATAAGTTATATCTCCAGCCCCACCGTCGTTTACCGATACACTATCTGCGATCAGGCTCCACGGAGTGACTTCGAATACACCGTCATTGTTGGTGTCAAGATCATTATTGAGTGCTCCAGTGAAATCTTTGACCAGCAGAAGGCTCAGCGTGCCGTTCTCCAGTGCATTGGCAGCAAGGTTCTGAAGCCAGAACCCGCTCGCATCCGTGGCGCCAACTGAAATCATCTCATCAACCACACCCGCGCCAGTGGTATCACCTTCGATCTCAAGGATGGTGTACGCTGAGTAATCGGTGCTTGCTGAACCGAAGACTTCAACATATTCCACATCCGTCCCCACTGTGCTGGCTGAGAACTCATTGATCACAGGCTCTAATGTGGTAGGGGCGCACGAGGAAGTATGTGTACCCAGTCCATCAAAAGTGTCTTGAGCAAACCCGGTCCATTCAATGGATGGACTAAATGCATCGCTTCCTATTGGGTCACCAGCACAAATTGTGTCGATACGCCTCATGGTATTGTCCGCGGTGCTCACCAGGCCACTCCCCCATTCTGTCCCCGGGTCAAAGCCAATCTGGCCGATTACATCGATGATATCGGTGCCCTTGCGCAGGATGACTGCGTCGTCACCATTGAACCATCCAGCGCCATTCGTCTGGTCAGCTTGAGCTAAAATGGTGGCGTTAGCAGATGATTGGGCGAGTACATATACATCCCCATCGGCTACAGTTCCGGTGAGGTTTATGGTCAACCCTGCAGTCGCACTCCCGTTAAAAAACATCTGAACATTGTATCCGCCTGCAGCCAGGTTTATGGCTGAGCCAGTCCCGTTGTATATCTCCAGGGCTTTATTGTTACTTGACCCCTCGATATATTCCGAGAAAAACAGGTCAACCGACGGTGATGCTGTGGCTGTTAATGATGTGGGCATCAACAAAACCATGCTTACCAGAAGCATGGCAGATAAGCAGAAAGCAGTTATTCTTTTCATGGCATCTCCTCTATATTTTGGTTGGTTATGGTTAAAAATGCCGCTCACGACAGGCATTGTGAAAAACGGTGATTCAGTGTGAGTGGTTAGAAATACTGATTTCTTCGCCCGTCCCCTGGTTTGATGTGCTTCATCCAATCACCCCAGACAACTAAAATAACGCATCCAGCTTCTCGATTGGAATCTTGCTTTCATCTCGCTTGTTACAACGAGCGAATTGTGTTTACCTTGTTCCCTGATTATTTTGATTATTTTAATCTCTTCCTAACAAATATGCAAGCTGGAGCGATTCCGGCGTATTGTCTGACTATTTCTCAAAGGAGCCACTGAATAACTCGATCCGGTGGATAGCTTAGCTGGTATGATAAAATTGTGCCCACACTATTTTAGGAGTTATATTAATGACAGACCAACCTCAAGGAGAAAAGCCCGCCCTGACTGTGGTGATCCAGTCATGGTGGACTCCCGCTCTGGCTGTGATCATGCTGGTGGTTGGGTTGCTGGTCGGGTATTTCGGTCGCGGCATAATCAGCAAGAGCCCTGTGACCACCGGAGAAGTTGCTGCGGTGGCAACCACTGCACCAACCCAGTCGGGAGTTCAGGTTTCGGTACCAACTCCTACCATCGATCCAACGATTGCGGCCTTCAAAACCCGTGATGATTTAATGGCTTATGTCGTCAGTAAAACGAATCATTTCATGGGTAACGCAAACGCTCCCGTAACGCTGATCGAATTTAGCGATTATCAATGACCCTACTGTGGGCAATTTGCCACTGACGCGGGTCGTCAGCTCATAAAAGATTATGTCGATACGGGTAAAGTACGCTTCGGATATTTTCCATTTACATTCCTTGGGGATGAATCATTTTGGGCAGCTGAAGCAGCTGAGTGCGCAGGTGACCAAGATGCTTATTGGGAATTTCATGATTATCTATTCAGCCACCAAAACGGCGAGAATCAAGGGGCTTTCAGCCAGGATAATCTGAAGCAGTTCGCGGCTGACCTTGATTTAGATACAAAGGCCTTCAACGAGTGCTTCGATTCTGGGAAGTACTCCCAGCTGATCCAGGATCAGTCTCAGATTGCATCTGTCATTGGGGTATCAAGCACTCCCACTTTTATCCTTAATGGGCGGGGAATGCAGACACTATCCTTTGATGACTTTAAGCAAGCCATTGAAGCCATTATTAATCCAGTCACTCCGACCCCATAGGTTTTGCTTTCAAAGATAGCTAAACGAGCAGGTGCCAGCCACCTGCTCGCTCTCTTTTATTGATATACTTTGGGTTAACACCAGAATAAATACTGTGTTGGTTACTGGCACATGTCGACCATCAATGAACCCACGATAAGTTCGAGCGAGATCGTTCGACCAACCCTGGTAGAAGTCAACCTGAACCGGTTGGCGGCTAACTTTCAGGCTATCCGCCAGCATGTGGCGCCAGCCAAAGTCATGCCAATCCTCAAGGCCAACGCTTACGGTCATGGGCTGCTGCGCGTAGCCCAGCTGATGGAATCACTGGCGGCTGATTATCTGGGGGTTGCCGTTCTGGAAGAGGGCATCCTCCTGCGCCAGAATGGCGTTCAGTCACCCATCCTGGTCCTGGGGGGGATCCTGGGCAACCAGGTGCCAGGCTTCCTGAAACATGACCTGACCATCACCGCCTCATCGGCAGACAAGTTATTCCAGGTGGATGAGATCGCTGCGCAAATGGGCGTGAAAGCCCGCGTGCATCTCAAGATCGATACCGGAATGGAGCGCATCGGGGTGCATTATTACAGCGCGCAACCATTCCTGGAAGCTGCCTTAAAATGCCGCTCGATAGCCATTGAAGGGATTTACTCGCACTTCGCAAATGCTGATCGGACTGATTTAGCCGACGCTCGACAGCAGCTGGAGCGTTTCCAGGAGGTGCTAGACTTTTTTGAGCGTCACAGCCTGCCCAACCCGCCCCTGCGGCACATGGCGAATTCCCCGGCCATCCTGCAGTTACCTGAAGCGCACTTCGATATCGTCCGACCCGGGCTTCTGCTCTACGGGGTTTACCCTTCATTTGAGATCCCTCACAGCGTGGTTGTCAGGCCTGCTCTCAGCTGGAAGTCGCGCGTGGTGTATTTCAAGGTCATCCTGCCCGGTCACCCGGTGGGCTACGGTTCCACCTGGCAGACGGACCGTATGGTACGAGCCGTCACCGTGCCGGTGGGTTATGGGGATGGTTATTTTCGCAGCATGTCATCTAAAGCGAAGGTGCTGCTGCGAGGGAAAAAATACCCGGTCGTGGGGCGCATCTCGATGGACCAGATTGTGGTCAATATCGAGTGGGATAGCGCTTATAACGATGACGAAGTTATCCTGATCGGAGAAGCCGACGGCCTATCAATCACCTGTGAAGACCTGGCCGATTGGGCTGGGACGATTCCCTACGAAATCCTGACCAATATCAATACGCGCGTGCCGCGCGTCTATACGGGCGATTAACCCAATTCAATAGCAGTTCCAAGCCATAGAAATTACGTATTGTTGTTTGCTTCCTCCGGTTTAGGCAACTTGATGGGACGGTTTAGCCTTCTCTGTTGAAAGCACCGCCAGGCCTGAGAAGATCAAGAGGATACCCAATAAAGCGGGTTCGGTTATCGGCTCGTGTAAAAAGAAAACCCCTAAAAGCCCGGCAGTCAGAGGCTCACCCAGGGTGAGCGTGGCGGTAGTGGATACCGGGATCAGACGCAGACCACGCGCATACAGCGTGTAACCCACTGCGGCAGTGATCACGCCCAGGTGTAGGATGACTAACCTGCCTGAAGGTTCTGCCAGCCAACTGAGGTTGGCCGTGAGCAGCAACGGTGTGAGTAGTAACGCCCCCACGGAGAAAGTGACAGCCATGACGGCCTCCGGGGCATGTTCTTCGATCAGTCCTTTGCTCATTGTGGTGAACACTGCATACGACCCGCCTGCGCAGATGGCCAGGAAAATTCCCAACGGATCCACATGGATTTTTTCACCCGCTGTAATAAGCAGCGTGCAGCCGATCACACCCAGGGCGGTTGCGATCGCCCATCGGGCTGTTGGTCTTTCTCGGCGCACCAGGTAACCGATTGGGCCCGCCAGGATGGGTGTGCTGCCGATACCCACGATCGTTCCCACTGCCACTCCCGTGCGGGCTACCCCAGCGAAGAAGAAAACCTGGTAAGCCGCTATCGAGAATGCGGCCACCAATGTAGGCAGGAACGCCCAGCGCTTTCCGTCACGCAGGGTTTTTCGCCAGGCAGCAAACGCTAAAAGGGTAAGCCCTCCCAGGATGATGCGCAGGGTACCGATGATGATGGGTTGTGCACCTTCCGGGGCTAACGCCTGGGCTGTGCCGTTGGTTCCCCACAGACAGGCCGCTACCAGAACCAGCCAATACCCCTGGTTTTTCATTCATGCACCAAATTTTCGGAAGGAAAGATTATCACGAGGCGGGACACCTTTTCTTTACCAGTGAGCTGTCAAATAAATTGCTAGAGTATTCAGTAATGACCACTTGTTCTTTAGCCAATGGGCATGCCGAACAAGGTTGGCTGATTCTACCCAGGAATGAGAATTATGGGAATCAGTAATATGTTGGAGGATATTTACGGCAGCGAGCTGATATCGAATCCATCAGCTGAAAGGCGATCGTAGACCGCTTGCTTGATCTCCAGCAATCCCTTCATCTGCTCCGGGTTGCATGGGTTCACATAGCCTGCCACCTCGCCATAAGACCATTGATATGTGGTGAGGTCAAACCGATACCACTTCTGGCAGTCTATGACGCCGATGTAGCTGAACTGGTAGAAGGGGGGACGGTTGAGTCTTTCATCCAGGAAGGCGACGCTGTTCTCGTTCGGCCGTGTTTCAGTCGTGCCGGCGCTGAAGATCAATTGGTGCTCAGGCCTATTATTTAGGAGTGATGCTCCATTCATCCATGCCGGTTGCGGCACACCGAGGTAGTCCAGTACCGTTGGGGCGATATCTATATTTTCAGCATTGGTGGTTATCTTGCCTGCATACTCGCCATTTGGGAAACGGATGATCAACGGAATGCGCTGGTTGACCTCGAACTGCCTGTTATGGTCGGTATAGATGATCAGGATCGTGTTCTCAAGCTGTCCATTTTTCTTTAAGTGATGGACTACTTTTCCTACGAAAGCATCGAAAGCACGCAGGGTATCATCGTAGAAATCGTCCATCCAGGGCCGGGTCTGGCTCTTTCCGATTGAGAAGAGCTGGTCGGGAGGTTTATAGTATCCCCCATGGGTGCCTAACAGATGGGCATGGATGAATATCGGTGCTTCTGCATTATCCAAGGATGTCAGTAATTGGTCAATTTTATCGCTGTCACTGATGTTTGGCACTACCTGGGTGACGATATCAAATGGGTTTTGTGTCTCCCGGATGTAGAATATGTGCAACAGCCGATCAGAAATCCGCCACAGCAGGCGTGACAAGAAGTATACCTGGTTATCATAGCCCAGCTTGCGGCCCAGCTCTCCTAGCTTTCCCACGTTGAGGGTGCGGTTGTTGACCACGTCGAAGCCATTCTGCAGGTTGTAGTTGTATGCGTCCACATAAAACGGTGCGCCAAACTCAATCGCCTGGTAGCCAAGTTCCTTGAGCATGCCGGGCAGGTGCTGGTATGCATCTGTCCCAGTCAGGATGTTGGGTGGGTAAAGCACCCGGGTTTGGGTGGGAAGCTTGCTGGTCAGCATGGAGATGACCGACCCGGCAGAATTGCCGGCGTTGGTGAAGGCGTTTTCTGCCACCAGGGAAGACTTGGCCAGCTCAGCCAGTTGTGGGGTGGTAATGCGCTTGTAGCCATACGCCGAAAGGTGGCCAGCCTCCAGTCCATCACTGCCCAGCAGGATGATGTTGGGTAGCTTGCTGGTGGTCGAGGTAGTAACCTCCAAAGGTGTATTAAAAAGCGCAGAATAATCCAGTTTGACGAGCGCCAGAGCCAAACTGATGGCGAGGATACCCAATGAAGCAAAGAAAAATCCTCGCGCGTTTTTTCTCTGCGGGTCTAGGTCGCCTGAACTGAGATACTTCCAAACCCTGGAATAAGTGTAAATAAATATGGCCACGAACAGTAACGCATAAACTCCCCTGGCAATTCCTGTTGACGTATTGACGCCGAACTTGAACAGGGTGTAAGTGAAGTTATCCAGGATCAAGAATCCAAGCGCAGAGAGGATCACGGCAGGTAGCAAGGCTCCCAGGTGAGTGGTGAGCCTCGTCAGGTTGGAATAGGAAGCAATGATATCCAGAATGATGAAGCCAATGATAATGATCAGGCAAAATAAAGACAGCCCCAACCCTGAAAGCAGGAAAATTTCCAACCTGGTGAAAAAGGGCATGAGGCCCATGAAAGATGGCATGGTTACAAAGAAAACCCATTCCATTAACACATACAGGTAAGATGCCAGGATGGTAATCGTGAACAGGCGCATCCAAAATTGATGGCGTGAACCTGCCAGTTGCCATAGTGTGTTGACGAAGGACTTTGATCCCTGCGTAAATCTGCTAAGCAACGTAGGGTCTTTTTTCAAGGCTGGGCTGGGTGCGAACGACATAGAATGAAGGCTAGAAAATATGGAGAGACCTGGAGTTTTGCTAGAATTTATCTGGACGATTCCCACATTATTGGCTATCGTACAGGCCAATTATACTTTAGCCCCTGCTTAGCTGAACTTCCCGAAAGGCACGAGCTGGTTGGCTTTTGGAAAAAAAACAGCTTTCCTCAACCAGGAGGAAAGCTGCATTAGCGAGTGTCTGAAACGGAAATTTACAAGAAGCTCTCCAGCAATGCGCCTACCTCAGCCATGGTGAATACCGGCCCGTCCACGCAGATTAATTTACTGCCCAGGTTGCACCGCCCGCATTTGCCGATTCCGCAGTGCATGCGTGCTTCCAGGGTGACATAATTTTGCTCGGGCTTGAAATTAAGCTTATCCACCAGCACGCGGTTGACGAAGTGGATCATGATGGGTGGGCCGCAAGTGATGGTGATGGTATTGCGCGGTGATGGGGCTACTTTTTCCAACAACTGGGTGATCAAGCCGACGTTATCCGTCCAGGTGCTGTCACCCTGGTCGACGGTCAGGTGCAGCTCGGTGTTGGGGGTCGCACGCCATTGGTCGTACTCATCGGTGAAAACCAGCAGGGAAGGATTACGGGCTGCCCACAGGATGATGAAGTCACGGTAATCGTTGCGATGCGCCATCACCGATTGGATGACTGGTCGCAGCGGCGCGCCTCCGATTCCACCCCCAATTACGATCAGGTTTTTATCTTTGAACTTCTCCATGGGAAAGCCGTTCCCCATCGGGCCGCGCACTCCGACCGTATCCCCCACTCCCAGCTCGTGCAGGTCGGTCGTCACGCTCCCCAGGCGGTTGATGGCGAAATCCAGGATGGGCTCGTCGTTCTGGGGGATGTTGGCGATCCCAAAGGGCGCTTCTCCCGCACCAAATGATGAGACGAATGCAAATTGGCCGGGCTTGTAATCATGGAACGCTTCAGTTCCACCATTTTGCATGGCCACCTTAAACAGCTTGATCTCCGTGGCGATATCTTTCACCTCGACCAATGTTCCGAGGTAGGGTAGCATGGGGTTGGTTTGCAGGTAGTCCGACATAGATCAGCTCCTCCCAATGTATCCCAGAACCTCGGTGATATCGATATTCACCGGGCAGGCATCAATGCAGCGTCCGCAACCCGTGCAGGAAACCGGTCCATAATGTAGTGGGAAGTAAAAAAACTTGCAGTAGAAGCGGTTGCGCAGGCGCTGATTTTTCATAAAACGCGGGTTGTGCCCGCCAGCCACCCGTCGATAGGGGATTCCGTTGCACGAATCCCAACAGCGGATGCGTTCAGATTGGTTATGACCATTCCCGCCTGGCAGGGCCTCGTCGCGCACATCGAAGCAGCGGCAGCTGGGGCAAACGTAGGCACAGATGCGGCAGCTCAAGCAACGCTCAGCCATCTCAGCCCAGAAATCATCGTTGAATTTCGCTGGCCAGACTTCCTTGGGAGCAATTTTCAGCTCGCGCTTGCGGGCATGGGTCGGATGCGGGCGTATTTCCGACAGGCCATCAAATACCGGGAATTTCCTGCTGATCATCTCGCCCTTCTCAGTGATGATCTCAGCTACATAGCCACCATCGGAAGGGGTGAGCATGATATCCATCCCAGACGGGTCATCGGGGGCCCCCCCTAAGTTCGTGCAAAAGCAGCTCGGCCCCAGCGAATGGCAAGCAAGGCCGATCAGGGTGGTGTTCTCACGGCGCCGGGCAAAGTAGGGGTCGACAGGCTCATTTTCGATGAACAAGGCATCCAGGGTCAACAAGCCGCGTGCATCACATGGGCGAACCCCGAAAATGACCGTTTGGCCTTCTGGGAGGGTTTCGGTAAGCTGTACCCGATTGCCCAGTTTCTCGATCAGCATCAGCCGCTCGGTTTGGGGGAAGAAAACATCCTTGACTGACATGAATGAACGGTCAAAGTCCCATACTACCTCGCTCGTATCTGAAACGGGACGGTACAGGATATTCCCAGCGATGTCCAGCGGGGCGATCAGGGTTTGCTCTTGGGCCAGGTGATCCAGCCAGGCTACCAGTTCCTGCTGCGTAAGGTAGTTCATGGTAGGTTCTCCTCTCCGCCCAGGATGGTCACAAATGGCGGTGCCACCGCGGCCATTCCAGCCTGGTAGTTAAAAATGGTAACCATTTCCTGCGCCATCTTGCGGTGGATCAGGCTGAGAGGGATGTCCATTGGGCAGGCTCGCTCGCATTCATTGCAGCCTACGCAGCGCCCTGCCAGGTGATAGGCTCTCCCCAGGTGGAAGGCCCTTTTCTCATCCACGTCGATTCCCATCCCCACCCACAGCGAATCGTCCCGCTCATACAGGCAGATGGGACAATCACACATCGGGCAGGCCTGCCGGCAGGCATAACAGCGGATGCAGCGGTCGAATTGGCTCAGCCAGAAGTTCATCCGTTCCGTAGATGACAGCGCATCCACGTGGTCGATCCCCGGATAGATATGCTCAGGTGGGATCTCACGGAAGGTGGCCTCAGGATCACCGATCAGTGTATCGTACACGACCGGCGTGCGCACCTGGCAGGCTGCACAGCGGGTTTGGATGGGTCCGCTTTTATCATTGTTGAAACCCGATCCCTGGCGGATGCCATCACAGGCCAAACCGATGATGTAGACCTGGTCGCGTAAAAAGCGGTTCTCAGCCAGTAATACGTTAATTGAGCGGCTGTCACAGGGTTTAACCACCACAGCCGCTTTCGGCAGCTTATCGGGTTGCTTTTTCTTACCACCATCGGTGCCCCAACCCAGTTTTTTGCTGAGGTACGCCGAGAGGTTGTGAGTACAATCCTGATTCCATACCAGGCGCTCCACATTTTCTGATTGGTGGATAAAAGCCGGGCGGGTCCGGCCCCTGGGACCGACCTCGAAGCCGATCACACAATCCACCTGCTGGTTAGCCAGCAGGTCGCGGGCTGCAGACTGCAGGGCCAGGGTCTGTTCATCATGAATGGGGGTGTGATACACGACGTGTTTGGGCTGCTCGTCACTGAAGGCGGAATAGCGGTGGCTGATGGGTTCCTGATTCCAGACAAAACGCGTGTGCCGGTCGAAAACTGTCCAATGAATTGGTCCGAGTGCCCGCACGGTATCGGTGAAATCGGTGGCGATGCGTGAATAGCGCTCACCCTCTGAGGCTGATACCCAATCCAGGCGCACGCGTTCGGGTTCCAGCCCGGCATAAGCCATGAGTGCTTGAAGGACGGGCAAGCGTTTTGCCGCCCGGTGGTTGCCAGTGTTGTAGTGGCACTCGCCGATATGGCAGCCCAGCACCAGCACACCATCTGCACCCTGCTCAAAGGTGCGCATGATGATCTCGGGTGATACACGCCCTGAGCATGGCACGCGGATATCGCGGATGTTGGCAGGCGATTTCAGGCGGGCGATACCAGCCGTATCTGCTCCGGTGTAGCTGCACCAGGAACATAGATAAGCAATGATTTTGGGTTCAAATGGCACGCTACCACCTCCTATGGGTTCAAGATCCCGGGAACCACCGGTTCAACCGCTAATGCCCCGATCATCTCATTGACGATTTGCTGGTCATCGAAATGGATCAGGGAGATGGCCTTGTCTCGACAAGTAGCTGCACAAGTGCCGCAACCTTTACACAGGTATGTATTGACGGAAGCCACACTTTCCTTTAGCTCAATGGCGCCATAAGGGCAAGCCGTGATGCACAGACCACAGCCTGCACAGCGCAGCAAATTCACATTTGCCACAGATGGGTCCAGGGCGATGGTGCCCTGGTCAAGCAAGGAAAGTGCAGCCGCAGCGGCCCCTCCAGCCTGGGCAACACTATCGGGGATGTCCTTGGGGCTCTGGCAGGCTCCTGCTACGTATATGCCTTCTGTGGAGGTCTCCACCGGCGCCAGCTTGGGGTGCTTCTCCAGGAAGAAACCATCCGGACTGCGACTAATTCCAAACAGACTGGCTACCTGAGCGGAATCCTCCTGAGCTTCAAAGCCGGTGGACAAGATGACCATATCCACATCAATATGATCCGGCTGGCCGTAGAAGGCTTCATCCCACTTGACCACCAGGTGCCCATCCTGGCGCTGGATGCTCTTCACCCGCCCGTGATAGAAGTTCACGCCTTTTTTGCGAGTACGGTTATAAAACTCTTCATAGTCTTTACCAAAGGTGCGCATGTCGCGGTAAATCTCGTGCACCTCGGCATCCACATAATCGTGGACCAGCTGGGCGAGTTTAAGCGAGTACATGCAGCAGGCGCGTGAGCAATACTCGTTGTATTTTTCATCCCTGCTGCCGACGCAGTGTACAATTGCCACGCTTCTCGGAGAGCGGCCGTTTTTTAGGGTTACTTTGCCACTGGTTGGTCCACTGGCATTAATCAATCGCTCGAATTCCATGGAAGTCAGCACGTTATCCAGCTGGCCATAGCCCAACTCGGGCATGCGGGCGGGGTCAAAGTCTTTAAAGCCAGTCGCCAGGACGATTGTGCCTACCGTCAGGTCCAGATGACTGTCTTTCATATCATGGTTGATCGCCCCTCTCTCACAGGCTGACAGACACTCCAGGCATTCGGAGCAGATGCCACAGCGCAGGCAGCGCTCGGCTTCAGCTAGGGCTTCTTCCTCGGTGAGGGCAAGATCAACTTCTCTGAAGTTGTTGACTCGCTTCTCCGCGGGTATTGTGTGGGTCTTGGCGCGCGGGATATCAGCCGCCCAGCCGATTTCCATCTTTTGCAGCACCTCTTCCTTTGTGAAAGTGGCTGTAGGCAGCCGGGGTGGTTCCTGGATACCTTCTGCGCCACGCAGGTAACGGTCAATGCAGCGGGCTACGTGGTGACCTTCGCCAATTGCATCCACCACGAAGAAGGTCGTACCGCGCCTGACGTCTCCAGCCACGAAAACTCCCGGCATGGCAGTCATCATCTCGTCATCTGTTTCGAGGCCCATTGAGCTGAGCTTGCGGATCATGGTGCCTTCAGGCAGGAAAGCGAAATCCGGCTGCTGGCCGACCGCCCAGATCACCAGGTCACATGGGATGACATGCTCAGTCCCGGGGATCTCCTCAACCTGGCGCTTGCCGTTGACGATGCCGCCAACCTTAGCTTCCACGCATCCGATCCCGATGATCTTCCCGGACCATATGACGACCTCCTTAAATACCCGGTTGCGGATGATTTCAATACCTTCCTTATTCGCTTCATCGATCTCATTGAATGAGGCCCGCATGCCTCGACATACGATCTTTACCTTGGGGCTGCCCAGGCGCACAGAGACACGCGCAGCATCCAAAGCCACGTCGCCAGCGCCAATCACGGCAATATCACGCCCGCTCAGGTCAATTTTCTCCCCCAGGCAGGCCCTGCGTAACAGGTCCAGGCTCAGCCAGTTATCGGGGTGTTCAGCACCCGGAAGATTGAGCTTCCAGGCGCTGTGCGCACCCGTGGCAATCACCACTGAGTCAAAACCCTGTTTGAACAGTCCGGGGATATCATAGATGCGGGTGCTGAGGCGCATCTCCACGCCCTCATCGATGATCTGTTGGATTTCCCAATCCAGGCGGTCATAAGGTAGCCGGTGGGGTGGGATACCCACCCGCATCATACCGCCGGCAATGGGTAGCGAATCAAAGACTGTGGCGTGATGGCCGATGCGCGTCAGGTCAAGGGCTGCGGTCATCCCAGCCGGACCAGCCCCGATGATGGCAATATTCTTGCCGGTGGGGGTTGGCTTGTGGGAGAAAGGTGTGCCGACCAGGGATTTGTCGCGCATGTTGGGCAGCTCATGACGGTGGGCAAAAGCCCAATCCGCCACAAACCACTTCAGCTTCATGATGCTTACCGGCTCGTCGTACATACCCCGGCTGCACTGCTCTTCGCAACGCCGGTTACACACCCGCCCGCAAACGGAAGGGAAGGGATGCTCGCGGCGGATGGCCCAATATGCATCCGCGTAGCGTTTCTGCTTGATCAGAGCGATATACCCCTGAGCACGCTGATCTGTTGGACAGGCTGCCCGACAGGGTGCGATGCCTTGTTTTTCAATGACATAGGCTCCAGGCACTGCCTGGGCAGAATGCCGGTAGGTAGCCTTGCGGGTGCTTAACCCCTTATCAAATGTATTGATCACGTCCACCGGGCATACTTCGGCGCATTTTCCACAGCCAGTACACTGTGTTTCATCCACAAAGCGTGCCTTGCGGCGAACCCTCACCTGGTAATTCCCCACATACCCGGAGACTTTTTCTACTTCGCTGTAGCTGAGCAGGCTGATGTTTTCGTGGCGTCCAACGGACACCATTTTGGGTGTGAGTATTCAGGCCGCACAGTCGAGCGTTGGGAAGGTCTTATACAGTTGGGCCATGTGCCCGCCAATACTTGGCTCACGCTCAACCATGTAAACCTTTTTGCCAGCATCAGCCAGGCGCAGGGCTGCTTCGATCCCGGCGATACCTCCGCCCACCACCAGCGCTGATTGTTGCATATCCACCGAGCGCATGTTCAGCGGCCGGTGGTGGTGCACGCGGCTGACTGCTGCGCTTACCATGTGCTTGGCTTTTTCGGTAGCCATGCCTGGGTCATCCACCACCCACGAGCAGTGCTCACGGATGTTCGCCATCTGGAAGTAGAACGGGTTCAAACCACCTTCGCTGCATGCCCGGCGAAAGGTCGGTTCATGCATCAGAGGCGTGCAGGAAGCCACCACCACCCGGTTCAAGCCTTGTTCGCGGATATCCTGCTTGATCAGGTCCTGCCCTGGGTCAGAGCACATATAGGTGTAGTCGCGCGCCATCACAACGCCGTTCAACGTCCGGGCAAAATCCACTACGGCTTTGACATCCACCTTGCCGGCGATGTTCGTCCCGCAGTGGCAGATATAAACTCCCGTTTTTACTTTGGAGAGGTTCATGCCACCTCCTGCTCAGAGATTACAGATAAATTCACTACCGATAGGATTCCATCAATTTCAGCCAGGATCTGCTCCTGGGTAAAGCCATTTTGGATGGCAGCCTGAGCTGGGCAAGCTGCCGCGCAGGCACCACATCCCTTGCATAACACCTCATTGACATATGCCACCAACCGTCCTTCCAGCTCCATCATCTCAATGGCGTGATAGGGGCATAAGCCTTCGCAGGTACGGCAGCCTCCGCACTTGGATTGGTCGATATAGGTTGTAAAAGGTTCTAGGGTTACGTGCCCGGCATCCATCAGTGAGAGGGCTACTGAGGCAGCCGCGCCTCCCTGTGCGACACTATCGGGGATATCCTTTGGACCCTGGCAGGCACCCGCCAGGTAAACACCGTCTGTCGTGGTCTCAACTGGGGCCAATTTGGGATGTTTCTCGAGGAAAAAGCCATCGGGGCCGCGGCTGATGCTGAAGGTTTGGGCCACCTGAGCCGCATCTGCCTGTGGCTCAACGCCGGTGCTTAACACCACCATATCCACCAGCAGGTCCGAGGGTTTCCCGGTGTACAGGTCCATGCTCGAAACTTTTAGCTGGCCATTATGGCGGCTGATCTCCAGGCCGCCTCCTGGCAAATCCTGGTCGAAGCGGGCAAAGTGAACCCCTGCCCGTTCCACGCGTTCATAGAAAGCTTCGTATCCTTTTCCGAAGGCGCGCATGTCGCGGTAATACTCATGAACTTCCGCACCCACATAATCGCGCACCAGCTGGGCCAGCTTGAGGGAATACATGCAGCACACCCGCGAGCAGTATTCATGGTATTCCTTGTTCCGGCTGCCCACACAATGGATGATGGCAACGCTGTCCGGCTTGCGGCCGTCTTTGAGGCGCACTTCCCCGATGGTTGGCCCACCGGTATTGATCAGGCGCTCCAGCTCCATGCTGGTCACCACGTTGTCCAGTTCGCCGTAACCGTACTCATGGATACGCTGGGCTTCGAAATCCTTGAAGCCCGTCGCCAGGATGATTGCCCCAACATCGATGTCAAGGTGCTCTTCCTGTTGCTCAAAATTGATCGATCCGGTCAGGCAGAATTTTTCGCATGCCCGGCATTTACCCTTTTGGAAATAGGCGCAATTCTGGGTATCGATCACGGGCACGCGTGGCACAGCTTGGGCAAATGGGAAATAGATGGCCGGTCGGCTTCCCAACCCCAGGTCGAATTCAGATGAGATCTTTTTCCAAGGGCATTTTTCCACACACGTCCCGCAGCCAGTGCACGTGTCTTCATCCACATAGCGTGGTTTGCGACGCACCTTGACGGAAAAATTGCCAACATAGCCTGATACCGACTCGACCTCGCTGTAGCTCAGCAGGGTGATGTTTTCGTGGCGTCCGACGGACACCATTTTGGGAGTGAGAATTCAAGCGGCACAGTCTAGCGTTGGGAAGGTCTTGTACAGCTGGGCCATGTGCCCGCCAATACTCGGCTGCCTCTCCACCAGATAGACGTGTTTGCCGGCATCCGCCAGGCGTAGGGCAGCTTCGATCCCAGCAATGCCAGCTCCAACTACCATGGCGGATTGTTTCATGTCCACCTGGCGTGCTTCCAGCGGCAGGTTGTACTGTACGCGTTCGACGGCTGCAGAGACGAGAGCCCTGGCTTTTTGCGTGGCAGACTGCGGATCATCCGACACCCAGGAGCAGTGCTCCCGGATATTGGTCATCTGGAACAGGAAGGGGTTCAACCCAGCTTCACCACATGCCCTCCGAAACGTGGATTCATGCATCAGTGGAGAGCAGGAGGCCACTACAACGCGATCCAGACCCTCATTACGGATGTCATCCTTGATGAGAGCCTGGCCTGGATCTGAACACATATAAGTGTAGTGCCTTGCGATCTTGACGTTTCCCAATGTAGCCGCGTGGTTGCTCAGCGCCTCCACATCCACCATCCCGGCAATATTGGTTCCACAATGGCAGATATATACACCAATCTTTGGGCTACCTCTAGTGGTAGGTTTCATCCGCTGCTTCTCCTAACAGAAGTTGTAACATTCCGGTAACAAAGCACCTAATAAATCCAGCAATGTGGAAAATGCCGGTCTATAAAAATGCAAAAGCGTCGCTCTGGAATATGTTTAAAGCGACAAAAGGGATGGTTTATATAGCTGTATGCTTCTGAATCCCGGTTTCTCCTCAGGCATTATATATAGCATACTTGTGCAAGGATGCACAATATAGTGTAATATAGCACAAAATAGATAGGATGAATGTGACATAAGTCTTATTCCCTGGTGCCCCCATACATTGCCCCTACGGGATAGTTCCGCTGAGTTTAATCAGCGTCGCATCAATTTTCTCCGGACTCAGTGATCTTCTTCACCTGCTTTAAAAACGCCGGCGAGTTCAGACCCCTCTCAAGGAGGTAGGTCAGGTAATTCCCCATCATACTTTCCAGCTCACGGTCAATATTTGATGACAGCGTCAGGCGTTGCGCTTCAGCGTAATTTGAGCGCTGGAAATGACGTAAGATGCGCAATGCCTGCACGCTCACCGGGCGAATGCCCCCTTCTTTGGCACCACACCTGGGGCAGATCACCCCTCCCTTCTCGAATGAGAAGTACTGGTCTTCCGCCTTAATTTCATCCCCGCAATTTACGCAGCCAAGCAGCTGAGGGCGGAATCCGGCCAGGTCAAGCAGCCTGACCTCATAATAGCGTACTGCAAAGGCTGGCTCAGTTTCCTTATTGATTCGAGAAAGGGTTTCACTCAATAGGCGGTATAAGGCATGGTTCTCGCCTTCTTCATATGTGAAACGGTCCAGCAACTCAACCACATACGAGGCATATCCCACCCGCACCAGATTTTCACGCAGCGCCGGGTGGACATCCCTGGCTTCTGCCTGGGTGACGATAGGCAGATCGCGACCCTGAGCCAACATTAGCTCCACACGCGTAAACGGTTCCAGGTGACCGGCTTTGCGTGAGCGGGGCTTGCGGACGCCTTTTGCAATGACCTTTACCTTTCCCAACTCGCGCGTGAATAGCCACAGTAAGCGGTCAGCCTCTCCCCAATCGCTATGACGGAGAACGATAGCCTCCACCCGTTGGGAACGTGTGCGGTCTGGCATGAGATTATTATAATCGTGCCAATCCAAAGTTGAAATTGCCTTTATTCAACTTTGGATTGACTCTCCTCCATATTCCTGGTAAAATCCCCCCTTGCCTGTGGCGTTGTACCCTTCGCCCAGGCAAAATTTTACGAAGCGAAAGGGCTTGGGAAAATGAAAGTACTCCTCCTGAAAGACGTATACAAATTAGGTCGTGCTGGTGATGTTAAGCGGGTTGCCGATGGCTATGGCCGTAACTACCTGCTTCCGCAAGGTATGGCGGTGTTGGCCACACCCGAGGCGTTGAAAATGTCTGAGCGCATCCGGGAAAAAGCCAATGTCCAGCGTGCCATTGTGAACGAAGAGATGGACACTGTTGCCAAGCAGATTGTTGGGCTCACCCTGGCATTCCCTGCCAAGGCTTCCGAAACTGGCAAATTGTATGGTTCTGTGACGACCCAGATGATCGCCGATGCCATCAAGGCCAAAGCTGGTGTAGAAATTGCCCGTCGGCAGATCGATTCACAACCCCTACGTATGCTGGGCGAATACAAGGTGCACATCCGCCTTACCGTCGACCTGATCCCCACCATCGATGTCATTGTCTACCGTGAAGGTGAAGCCTTCACTCCTTCTACAACCCCGGTTACCACCCCGGCTACCGCTCCGGCTACGACTGGCAAGCCCGCCCCCGTGGTTGAAGAGCTCGAGGCGGAAGAAGAACCGGCTGCCGAACCCGAAGATGAATGATTAATAATTTTGTTGAAATTCGACGGGTGCCTGGTGGATATGATATCCCTACCGGCACCCGTGATGTTGTTTAAGCCTGCTGTATAATACAATCTATGTCCATCGGATCTCAGCTCAGGCAGAGGCGCGAGGAATTGTCGCTCAGCCTGGATCAGGTCTCCCAGGCGACGCATATCCGCTTGCACTACCTGGAAGACCTGGAGGCAGATAAGTTTGACTTATTGCCCTCCACGGCACAGTTGCGTGGGTTTTTGCGCGCTTATGGAGAGTATCTTAAACTAGATACCAGTGAGCTCATCCGATTGTTGGATAAAGACGCTGTATCAAGCTCTGCGCTTCCCACGCCCGTCTCCCCACCAACTGCTGAAAGCGAGGCAGGCGTGACATCAACGGCGATCTTCAAAGAAATCGGCGATAGGCTTAAGTCGCAGCGCGAGCTCATGGGTTTATCCCTTGGTGATGTTGAGCGGCATACCCATATTCGGATGCATTATATCCAGGCCCTGGAAAGCGGGGATATTGGCCACCTACCATCTCCGGTGCAAGGAAGGGGCATGTTGAGTAATTACGCTTCGTTCCTTGGTCTGGATACCGAGGCAATCTTACTGCGCTTTGCCGATGGGCTGCAGGCAGACCTGAATAACCGGCGGGCCGTCAGGAGTACGTCGGTTCAGACGGCAAGCAGTCAGGAAGAAGGCCGTCTACCTGCCAGACCATCCCAGCTGAAGCGCTTGTTCTCTATGGATTTCTTTGTAGGTGGATTTATCATAATTTTCCTTTTGGGTTTTTCCGTCTGGGGAGTGCTGCGTATCTCGCGACTCAATGCTGGGAAGGAACCCTCACCAACTGCGCCATCTGTCTCAGAGATGCTGTTGGCTACACAGGTTGGTGGTGCGTTGATAACAACGACTCCTTTTCCTGGTACCCAGCTTTCAGCTGCCCCTTCATTGATCGCCAGTACAATACCCATCTCCGGCACAGTCCAACCCGTATTGACTGAGACCGCGGTGGTATATGCCGCCACCCCCGGCATTGTCAATGCCCCCATCCAGGTAAATGTTGTTGCCAACCAACGTGCCTGGATGCGCGTGATCGTAGATGGTGAAACTTTGTTTGAAGGGCGGGTGATTCCGGGAACTGCCTACTCCTTTGCTGGGAGTGATCAGGTCAGCTTGCTGACCGGCGACGCTTCTGCTCTACGGGTTTATTTCAACCAACAGGACTTGGGTATTTTAGGTTCGTTCGGTGAAGTGATTGAGCGGGTTTTCAGCCTCTCAGGCATGCAGGTTCCCACCCCGGCAGTCCCAGCCACAAGCACACCGGCACCTACCTCGACCATCACGCCCACGTCCAGCCAAACTCCCATGGGTGCTGCCAACACACCGACACCAACACCAACACCTACACCCAGGCCATAAATTTCCAATAAAGATGAAAAATAAATCATTTCACATGATCTCACTTGGGTGTGCCAAGAATACCGTCGATTCGGCCTCGATGGCGCAGCTACTCGCGGTTGGTGGTTACCAATCGACTGACGACCCAGCTGCGGCTCGCGTGTTGATTGTCAACACTTGTGGTTTTATCGGGCCTGCCAGGGAAGAGTCATATGAAGTACTACAGGAGCTGGCCGATAAGAAACAGGCTGGGCAACTCCTGATTGCTGCAGGTTGCCTGACCCAGCGTTATGGGGCTGAAGTGACCCGCAGGGTGAAGGGGATCGATGGCATCCTGGGTACCCGGCGCTGGATGGATATCCTTGAGGTGGTGGAGGCATTACGCCATGACAAGCACCCTGAACCGTTGTATCACCTGCCTGAAGTGCCCACCGTCGGCAAGGATGAACATGGCGTGCTGCGTGCGGGGATCCAGGGGAATAGTGCCTTCATCAAAATCGCCGATGGATGCCGCCGCCCGTGTGCCTTTTGTGCCATCCCGCTCATCAAAGGCACGGCGGTCAGCCGGCCGATGGAGGTGATCATCGACGAAGCCCGCCAGCTCAGCGAGATGGGCATGCATGAGCTTAACCTCATTGCCCAGGATACGACCGATTACGGGTATGACTTGGGGATGAAGGATGGGCTGGCCCGCCTGCTTGAGCATCTGACCGTTGCCGTACCAGCCATTGACTGGATTCGTATCATGTATGCCTACCCTGGCTATGTGACTGACCGGCTGATCGAGGTGATGGCCTCCAAACCCCAGGTATTGCACTACCTGGATATGCCCTTGCAACACGCCCACCCAGATACCCTGCGCAGGATGAAACGCCCTGCCAACATTGATTGGGTCTACCACACCCTGGAGAAGATGCGAGTTGCAATGCCTGACCTGGCCCTGCGCACGACTTTCATTGTGGGCTATCCGGGTGAAACAGAGCAAGAATTTCAAGCCCTGTTGGATTTTGTGAAGGAAATCCAGTTCGATCGGGTTGGCACCTTCCAATTCTCTTTTGAGCCGGGTACAGCCAGCGAGCTGCTGGGTGATCCTGTGCCTGCTGAGGTGAAGGAAGAACGCTATGATCGTCTCATGGCGCTCCAGCAGGATATTTCAATGGCAAGCAACCAGCGCTTGATGGGAAAGGTGTTGGATGTGCTTTTCGAAGGTCAGGGGGATGGCCTGTCTTTGGGACGCAGTTACCGGGATGCTCCAGAAATTGACGGTCTGGTCATCGTGGAAGGAGAAGCACTACCTGGTGAGCTTCTACCGGTGCGAATCACTGGTGCGATGCCATACGATTTGAGCGGAACTTTGCTCCACAAGCGGGGAAAATAAAATTACCGTGAATTAAATGATGAACGCCTGGGTGAGGGGGGCACCCAGACGTTCATCGTTGGCAATAATACACGAATGTTTGAATTTTGACAAGGGTTCAAAAACCAAAATGTATGACAACTTTTGGTGCCCCAGGCGGGAGTCGAACCCACAGCCTAGGCGTTAGGAGTGCCTCGCTCTATCCTTTGAGCTACTGGGGCGTTCGCCCGAGATTATAGCACGGAAATTTATCTCGTTTTAAAGCTCATGGCTGTCAGAGGCAGCCATGACTTTGACATCTTGGGGATGGAATCAATTGGGGTTTATATTAGCGATGATCTCTCACACTTTGCCCGTCATGATGGCAGCTTTTACCTCGCCGATTGCCTGGGTGATTTCGATTTCGCGCGGGCAGCATTCGGTGCAGTTGAAGATTGTGTGGCAGCGGTAGACACCGAACTGGTCATTCAGGATCCTGAGGCGGTCAGCTGCGGCCTGGTCGCGGCTGTCGAAAATGAAGCGGTGGGCAGCTACAATGGCCTGCGGGCCAATGTAATTATCACTCGCCCAAAAGATCGGGCATGAAGTGGTGCAGCAGGCGCACAGGATGCACTTGGTTGTATCGTCGAAGCGCTCGCGATCTTCAATCGTCTGCAAGCGCTCCTGGGCAGGTGGGGGATCGTTGTTGATGAAATATGGCATCACCGATTTATAATGCTCGAAGAATTTCTCCATATCCACGATCAGGTCTTTGATTACGCGCAATCCCAGGATGGGCTCCACGGTGAGCTTATTGGTGTGCAGGTCTTTAAGCAGCGCTTTACAGGCCAGGTAATTTCGCCCGTTGATCCGCATCGCATCCGAGCCGCATATACCATGCGCGCATGAACGCCTGAAGGAAAGGGTGCCGTCATAGTAACCCTTGATATACTCCAGCATGTCCAAGACTCGGTCGGTGGGTTGGGCCTCCAGTTTGTAGGTTTCGTAATGAGGTTTCTTGTCTTGTTCAGGATTGAAGCGGAAGACTTTTACTTTTACTTCCATGGCTGCCACCTCTTTTAGTAGACTCGTTCCTTGGGCTGGAATTTGGTGATCACAACAGGTTTATAACGAAGTTCAATCTCACCATTGGGCTTTATCCACGAGAGGGTGTGTTTCAACCAGTTGGCGTCGTCGCGTTTCGGATAATCATCACGGGCATGGGCTCCCCGGCTTTCCGTGCGGGCGGCGGCACACACCGTCACAACTTCGGCGATCTCAAGCAGGTTTCCGAGTTCCCAGAGATTGATCATTTCAGTGTTGAAGATTTTCCCCTGGTCGTGCAGTGGGATATGCAGATAGCGTTCACGCAGCTCACGCACCGTTTCAAGAGCGGATTGCATGCCTTCCCCGGTGCGGAACATGCCCACGCAGTCCATCATGACTGTTTTCATTTTGCTGGAGATATCCAGGATCTTCTCATTTCCTTCGGCATTGCGGATGCGGTCAAACTGAGCGCGGGTGAACTCGGTCGGGTCGGCGGGCAAGGGCTGGAAATTTGAGCCGAGGGCAAATTCTGCCGCCCGCAACCCGGAATGTTTGCCGAATACGATCAAATCTAGTAATGAGTTCGTTCCTAACCGGTTGGCGCCATGTACCGAGACGCAGGCAACTTCACCGGCGGCATATAAACCGGGCATGACCGTGTTGTTCTCATCGATCACGGCTTCGCCATACTTGTTGGTCGGGATGCCACCCATGGTGTAGTGGGCTGTGGGTTGGACGGGCATGGGTTGGGCTACCGGGTCAACCCCCAGGTAAGTCCGGGCGAAATCCACAATGTCGGGTAGCTTGGCGATGATCTCCTCACCGGTCATGATGTATGGCGTGCCATCCGGGCGTTTCCGTCCATCCAGGGCAGCATACTTGTTGACGGTTTCGGGGCGGACGTCCAGGTACAGGTAATTCTGGCCGTTGACGCCATTGCCAGCCTTGATCTCCAGGTACATGGCCCGGCTGATCACGTCTCGGGATGCCAGATCTTTCACCTTGGGAGCATACCTTTCCATGAAGCGCTCCCCTTTCCCATTGAGCAGCACTCCACCTTCGCCGCGCACGCCTTCCGTGATCAGGATGCCCAGCTTATAGATTCCCGTCGGGTGAAATTGGAAGAATTCCATGTCTTCCATCGGGACGCCATGACGCATGGTGATGGCAATCCCATCCCCGGTATAGGCGTAAGCGTTCGAGGTGATGTCCCACACCCGCCCGTGCCCGCCCGTGGCGAGTACCACCGATTTTGCGTGAAATACATGCAGCTCGGATGTACCGAGCTCGATCGCTACCACCCCGGCAGCCGCTCCATTGACTACCAGCAAGTCAACCACCTGGAATTCATCGAAGAAATTGACATTATTTTTCAAGCATTGCTGGTAAAGGGTTTGCAGGATCATGTGCCCGGTGCGATCAGCCGCATAACATGCCCGGCGCACAGGCTTGCCGGTCACGTTGTTGGTGTGGCCTCCAAATGGGCGCTGGGCAATCTTCCCCTCTGGGGTGCGCGAAAATGGCAGCCCGTAGTGTTCCAGTTCATAGACCGCCTGGACTGCTTCGTAACACATGAATTCGATCGCGTCCTGGTCGCCCAGATAGTCGCTTCCTTTGACCGAGTCAAAGGTATGCCATTCCCAGTGGTCTTCTTCTTCGTTACCAAGCGCGGCACCCACACCCCCTTGGGCTGTCCCGGTGTGTGAGCGGGTTGGGTAGAGCTTACTAATCACGGCGGTGTTGGCAGTCTTTGATGCGTATAGGGCTGCCATCAGGCCAGCTCCGCCTGCTCCAATCACGATGACGTCAAATTGATGGTTTTTCATTGTCAAGGCTCCTTACATCCCGTGTTGAAGCTAATATGCTGAACCGATGATTACATAAAAGGCGATAATGGTCATCGCTACCCACAGCAGAGCAATAAAAGCTCTTACAAACGGCTGCCACAACGTGTGACCGACATAATCCTCAGCGATCATTCTTATCCCATTGGCGGCATGGGTGAATGCGAAAAACACGATCAGGAATTGCATGATCTGCCAGAAAGCATTGGCCCAACCGGGTACTACGTCCGGGATGTTGCTGTTGACCACATGGCTGGGATTGGGTAAAAATGTCCAGCGAAGAACGGTGGGCAGGTCCATCTGCAGGCGAGCCCCCATGTACATGGCAGCAGCAAGGCCGATTAATGCTAGCAGGATGATCCCTAGCCCAGAGATACGCGTAAACAGCCACATGAGATAATCTAGATTTAGGCCACGATTTGGAGCGTAATGAGATCGCATGTTATTCTCTCCTCAGCCCTTACCCAGCAGAGATCGCGTTAGTAACAAGTAAGAACACAGTCAGCAAATAGATCGGGGTAAAGATTGCCCATAAGAGGTAGACTGTCTCCCGTTCATACTTGATCAGCCTGGGCCAAATATCGAGGATGGCAACCCGAAACCCGTTCAGCACATGGAAGAGGACGCAGAAAATGACGATGATTTGAAACCATGCCGACTCGTAGATGGTGTTGATGGTCGTCCCCCACGTCCCCAGTACTTGCTGCATTGAAAATGATGATAGGACATGGAGCCCCACGAACAAGATGATACCCATTGCGGTGAGGCGGTGAATCGCAAATGCGTAGTAAGGAGTGCTTCCTTTATATAGCCAGCCTTTTAAGCCGGTGTACTTGCCATAAGCCATATTTTCCTCCTTCAAACTCACCAGAATCGCGGAAAATGGATTGCACAATTATCCCATTTGAACAACATTAGAGAAAAGTGATAAAACTCATGGATTATTCATATTACTTATCCTTATCATCCTGTCATGATATGTTCTAAAATTATCAATGCGGGATTAGGCGATCTTCCTGTGTCATTGATGTACAATAAGCCTACATACAATTCACTGCAGCCATCAGGAAGATCGTCTTCCCAATTTTTAAGGGTTTATCGATTTATATCGCTCACCAGGAGGTATTAATGCCCAAAACTCCCCATATGAGCCGTCGAGAGTTTGTCGCTGTTGTGGCTGCTGCCACAGGTACAGTGATGGGAGCCACAATCGGTCTCCCGGCGATTGGCTACCTGATTGCCCCTGCTCTCACAAAGGCATCAGCCGATGCCTGGATACCGGCAGGCCCGGTGGATAATTTTCCGGCCGGCGTCCCCACATTATTCAACTTTAACCGTACTAAGGTCAACGGCTGGGAGACAACCGTAAACAGCTACGGGGTCTACATCATCCGCAATGAGGATGGATCGATCGTGGCGCTCTCCAATAAATGCACGCACCTGAGCTGCCGGGTGAACTGGGCGCCTGATGCCGAAGCCTACATCTGCCCCTGCCATGATGCCTATTTCAACATTGATGGGCAGATCATCAAAGGCCCACAGCCCCGGCCTCTCGACCCTTATGAAACCAAGGTCGAGGAAAATATTCTCTACATCCATTTCGTGGAGAGTTAATTATGCTTCAAAAAGTTTATACCTGGTTGGATGAACGACTTGGATTAAAAACCATCTACGATACGGTCCTTGACCGTAAGGTGCCCAAAGTCAATTGGTTCTTTACCCTGGGTAGCGCGAGCCTGTTCCTGTTTCTCCTTCAGGGTATTACTGGGATCATGCTCACGGTTTATTATGTCCCATCGCCCGACCATGCCTACGACAGCATTCAATATATTATGACCGGGGTGAGTTATGGTTGGCTGATCCGTGGTGTCCATCACTGGGGTGCCAGCCTGATGGTGCTGATTGTATTTTTCCATATGTTACGCACGTTTTATTTTGGCGCTTATAAATATCCACGTGAGTTTACCTGGGTCACCGGTGTATTCCTGCTCCTGCTCACCTTGGGAATGGGCTTTACTGGCTACTTGCTTCCCTGGAATCAGCGTGCCTATTGGGCTACCACCGTTGCCACCTCCATCGCTGGCACGGTACCATTCATCGGCGAATTCATCAACCAGGTGCTAAGAGGTGGGCCTGATCTTTCAGGTGTGACCCTGGCCCGCTTCTTCTCAGTGCACATCTGGTGGTTCCCTGCAATGATTGGCAGCCTGATCGGCGTTCACTTATATATGGTCATTCGCCTGGGCATCTCTTCGGTTCCCAAAGTAGACGACTAGAAAAGGAGACTGCCGTGAACGAAGAGCAAAAGAAACAATACAAAGAGAAGTATGCTCAGGCTAAGCAGAACGGCGTCAAATTCTGGCCTGATATCATTTATAAAGATGTTGTCATCACTTTCGCTATCTTTATCATCTTGATCATCCTGGCCACCTGGGTGGGCGTCGCTAATGAGGCCAAAGCCGATCCATCCGATTCCGCCTACGTCCCACGCCCAGAATGGTATTTCTTGTTCCTCTTTCAGATGCTCAAGTACTTCCCAGGGAAACTGGAGTGGCTTGGGACGACGATTATCCCGATCATCGCTGTGCTGGCTTTGTTCTTGGTGCCGTTCTACGACCGTAATACACGCCGTCATTGGAAAGCCCGCCCGTGGGCGATTGGCATCATGACGGTCATGGTGGTTGGGATCGTTGTGTTGACAGTCATGGCGGTGGTCACCACCCCACCCCAGGAGGTAACCGGAACGATCGCCGGGACTGTCCCGGAACAAATCCTGGCCGGGCAGGACCTTTATTCAGTAAATTGTACGGAATGTCACGGGCCGGAAGGTGAAGGCGGTGAAATAAAAGGTGTCGAAGGGCTGGAAGGCTTCATTATGAAGCCCATCAACAGCAAAGACGAGATGTATACCCACACAGACGAAACCCTCTACAATATCGTCGCCTATGGTCAGCAGGATCTGGGAATGCAGCCCTTTGGGCGTGCCTACGGTGGCATTTTAGGACCTTCTGACATCGACGCTCTGGTCACATTCATGCGCTACACCTGGGATGACCGGGTTGAGCTTCCAAAAGAGGTAGCTTCAGCTAATGCTATTCCAACGCTTGCTCCGGGCCAGGTGCCTTCTTATGAACTGCAGATTTCTGCCATCCAAAAGCGCTACTGTGTGTCCTGTCACCGGGCTGGCAAGAAGAACAACAATTACATCATGGATAATTTCGAGGATACGATTAAAACGGGTGACCACGCCCCGAACCTGATCGCTGGTGATTTACTGTGCAACACCATGCAGATGCTGAACCGGGTGGAAGGGCTTGAAGCGGGTAACCCGATGCCGCCCACCAAGGCCCTACCGCCCGAGCTGGTTGAAATTTACAAGCAGTGGATCCTGGCAGGGATGCCGAATACCGCGGCAGATGCAGCTGCCCTTTCGGCGGGGTCAGCAACCCCTGCTGTTTCGCAGGTCCCGGCAGCCTCTGAAACCCTTGCACCCTCCGAAGCTGTGACACCCGGAGTGACACCAACACCTTAAGTTCATCTTCCAAGGGCACGATGATCGAATCATCGTGCCCTTTTGATTCCTGTTGTGCTACAATACCGAGCATGTTTGCAAGACACGGGCGATTTTTACCCCCGGTTATTATCCTGGTCTTATTCATCACCTACGCAGGTAGCTCTGTAGCTCAGTCTGGCCCTACAGTTACCTTATCCACCCCTGATCTGACTGGTTTCCCATACCTGACGGCCTACCTGGATGTGCACGATACGCAGGGCAGCTTTATCCATGGCCTGACACCAGAGCAGGTGACGATACTTGAGGACACGACCTCGTTGCCTGTCTCTGACATCAAGGAAATCATTCCAGGTGTCCAGTTCGTAATTGCAGTGTCACCCGGAGAATCATTCCTGATTCGGGATGGTGAAGGTGTCTCGCGATATGAGTATTTCCTGCGGAGTTTTTTATCGGGCTCTTGGGCGAGCCAGCCAGCCGGCATGGATGATTACAGCCTGCTCACAGCAAGTGGCCCTCAATTAACCCACGCGGCAAATCCTGCCGAGCTGGGCTCATTATTCGAAACTTACGTACCAACGACAACAATCACGGCTCCAGGGCTGGAAATATTGGCCTCCGCCCTGCAAGTAGCTTCTGACCCTACCGCCATGACTGGTATGGAACGGGCGATCCTTTTCATCACTCCCCCCCAGGAATCAGATGTATCCCTGGGGCTGCAGTCCATAATCGCCAGCGCCAATCAACAGAATATCCATATTTTCGTGTGGGTGTTAGCTGCCGCTGATGTTATTGACACACCTTCGGTTGTTCAGCTGCATAACCTGGCTGATCAGACCGGGGGTAGTTTTTTTAGTTTCTCCCGTGACGAGTCCATACCCGACCTGCAGGTTTTGCTCGATCCACTACGCTACGCATATCAGCTGGGATACAACTCGCAAGTGAACACCCCAGGCCCCCACCAATTTTCCGCCCAAGTTGCGCTAGATGGCGCAGCAATAGCTTCACCGACGCAGGCATTTACAGTGGACCTTCAACCACCGACGGTTATGCTGATCGACACTCCAGCTGAGATCGTGCGTAATTTTCCGGTTCTATCCACTACTGAGCCTGTGAGTGCTGCCGTTGATCTTGTCCCCGAAACTCAGACGATATCCATCCAGGTGGAATACCCTGATGGTTATGAGCATGTTACGTTATCAACCAGCCTGTTTGCAGATGGGATCCTTGTCGCTCAAAACACATCTGAACCTTATGATGAATTTGTCTGGGATTTACGATCGTGTACCCAGGATAGCGAACATCACCTGGTAGCTGAAGCCACCGACAACCTGGGCATGATAGGGAAATCAAGTGAGGTAACAGTCAGGATTATTGTTCCCTCTCCCACCCAGGGGATGATGGCGGCAGTAACCCAAAAACGACCTCTTATTGTTGCCGCATTTGTCATTATCCTGGCTTCCCTCCTGGTTCTGGTGCTCATCGTGGGTGGGCATATCCGCCCCAAACCGCATCCCGGGCAAAGAAAGCCGCCGCTAAAGAACGGTCAGAAAAGCAAAACGGTGGGTGATAGGTTACCCAGCGATAGACCAGGCATTCCTTTATCTGGGCCGAAAGACTCTAGCCAGATGCCTGATCGGCCTGCTGTATTTCATTGGATGCAATGGTTTGACCGTTTGCCATGGCGGAAGCAAAAACCAGCGCCTACCCCAGCCATTGCCTATCTCATTCCCCTGGCAGGTTATGACGAGCCCAGCATACCAGCCCGGTTGGAGATCATTGACCATGATGTCTCTCTCGGCAGCGATCCGCGTCTGGTTTCGATGGTCTTTGAAGATGCTTCTGTTGCGGGAGTGCATGCACGTATTCACCATGAAGGGCATGCGTTTACCATCACAGACAACAACACGGTTGCGGGTACCTGGGTGAACTACATACAAGCTCTTCCCACGGGAACGACTCTCGAGCATATGGATATCATCCACCTTGGAAAAATCGGTTTTCGCTTTCAATTAACAGAACCCGGTCAACTACGCAGGATTAATGTCACGCCATTGGAGCAGCATCAGTGATGCCTGCTGCCTGCGCATCGGCAGCATGGTAGATATGCATGGGAAAATCTTGGTTTACGGTACTTATTAATGAAACGAGTGTTCTATCAAATTAGTGTTACCTTGCTCTGCGGATTGCTTTTAGCAGGCTGCGTCAATTTGCCTTCCCCTACTCTTGATCCAGCTAATTCGATTCCCACCCGGCAGGTTGAAACTACCAGCCCTCTCGTTACTGCATTCCCGGCTACGGATAATCCGACTCTCCCCACTACAGTTCTTACGGGTCAGCCGTCACAGTCCCCTGGCACCCCAGCGGTATCCACCCCTGCCCCAGAAGTGGAAGATCTTGTGCCTGCGCGATATACCCTCGATGCCAGCCTGGACTACTTTGCCCATACCGTCTCGGTCACCGAAACGGTCAGTTATACCAATACTACCTCCGGTTCCCTTTCCGATCTGGTCTTGGTGGTCGAGCCAAACCGCTGGAGCGGGTGTTACAACCTGATAACCATAACCTGGCAGAATGGAGATCCTTTGGAGGACTATGAGCTGGATAAAGCCCAGCTGCGCATTCCATTGCCGAGCCTGCTCGCCAAAGGGCAAAGCCTGGGGTTAAGGCTGGTCTACCTGCTTGACCTGCCTGAGATCCCGGCGCCATCTGAAGAAATTCGGCCAGTACCGTTTGGTTACTCGGCCAGGCAGATCAACCTGGTGGATTGGTATGCATATGTGCCACCTTACCAGGCAGGCGAGGGATGGTTGACTCACCCTCGCTGGGGCTTTGGGGAACACCAGGTGTATGATGTGGGGGATTACGATGTCAGGCTCAGCCTGGCAGAGCCAGTTGAGGATCTGGTGATAGCTGCCTCAGCACCAGCGACGCAAGCAGGGGAGCAGTATTCATATCACCTTACAGCAGCACGCTCTTTTGCCCTGTCTGCCAGCAATGCGTATTTGGTGCAGTCCACCTCTGTTGGTGATGTGACGGTTTATAGTTATTCATTCTCCTTTGATAAAGCTGCTGGTGAGCAAGCACTCCACGATACAGCCCAGGCTGTGGAATTGTATAGCAGCCTCCTGGTGCCATACCCGCACGCGACCCTCAGTGTGGTGGAAGCTGATTTCCTGGATGGGATGGAATATGATGGCTTGTTTTTCCTCAGCCGGGGTTTTTATAACCTGTATGATGGCACACCCCAGGGGTACCTGACCTTTATTGCCGCACACGAGACTGCCCACCAATGGTGGTATGGATTGGTGGGAAATGACCAGGCTTTGGAACCCTGGCTGGATGAAGCCATGTGCACTTATATGGAGCATATCTTTTACGAACGGGTCTATCCCGATTACCAGGCCACCTCCGGGGGATCTGTGCTTGACTGGTGGTGGTCTTACCGGGTTGATTATTACGAGCCCACTGGCTGGGTAGATGATGCGATTTATGATTTTCAGCTTTTCCGCCCATACCGGGATGCGATTTATTTGAACGGGGCGAAATTTTTAGAAGACCTGCGCAGTTTGATGGGTGACCAGGCTTTTTTTGAATTCCTTAAGGATTATGCTGTCTCAGAAAAACACAAAGTTACCACCGCTAACGATTTTTTCTCCATCCTGAAGCGCCATACAGCACAAGACCTGGATGGTTTGCTTGACGCTTATTTCAAAACCAGCTATTAACTACCCGGCAGTTGAAACAAGGTCTCGGCTGTTAATTTGTTCATCGATATCAGGGAGGGGATGCATTGGGAGAAGCTAGACTCGCAAAATACTGGGGGGCAGCCTGTCTCAGGCAGGTCTTGCTTGCTTTTGGAATATTTTTAATATTTGTTGTAGTTTTCGTAGGGCTGATTGTACTGGCGCTTGCCTTACCCATTCCGCAAAGCCAACGACCCACGGTGATCTTTGGTGGATTGATGGCCGTCATATTTCTATTGGTCCTGGGGGCAATCAACTGGGGCATCATTAGCACCCGGCGCAGGGCGTACCGGCTGGATGCAGTTTTTGCACCCTATAGTCTGACTGGAAAAGCCTACCTGTGGAACGGCAGGCAGTATCATGGCTTGGTGTCGGGTCGCCAGGTGGATGCCTATTTCTACCGTGGGCTAAACCTTGACCTTTATTTGGCTTCGCATCTCCAGACTCGGTTAAGCGTAGGCCCAAAAGGACGCCTCACTCAAAATGCTGCGCGGATCGCGGTACAGCACCTCCTCACTGTCCAGGATTCCAATTTACAAACGCTTGAAATTTATACGCTAGACGAGATATGGAGCAGGGAATTGTTGGGGGATCCAATCGCCAGGTCTGTTATCCTGAGATTGATTTCACATCAGCCTGGATTTCAATTCCGCAACATGTTACTCCAGCCTGAAGCAATCCAGCTACAGGTCAATCACCTGAATTTGGATGACATCACCGCTGAAGATTTACTTTCCTGGGTGGATGACCTTACCACTTTAGCAAATATCGCTGAAGCTTTGCCGCCGACCATCAACCCGGTAGAGTCCACTTCCCTGGAACACCGGTCACGTACGGATCGCAGCAGTTTTACCAAGCTAATCTTTCAGACTACCTGCGGTGTGATCATTCTTCTGATCGCCGGCTTAATATTCATCTTTTACGGAGTGATGGAAACGTTGCCGTAAATGTGATATCCTATTCATCGTGTAGACCCCAATGAGATTACCTAATTTTACCCAAGTAGTTGGTATCGATCATCTATGAACACTCCCCTCAAGTTCGATGTGTTTACCTTGTTCCCAGAAGTATTTCAGCCGTACCTGGATACCAGCATCCTACAGCGTGCGCGCCAGAATCACCTGGTTGAGATTAATCTCTATAATATCCGCGATTGGACCTCTGATCGCCATCACGTTTGCGACGATATACCTTATGGTGGGGGAGGCGGAATGGTGATGAAGCCTGAGCCAATTTTTACCGCCGTCGAAGGCGTGCTCGGAGCTCCCCCAGCTTACCCGGTGATTTTGCTCGACCCGCAAGGGCGGGTCTTCACTCAAGCAGTGGCACAAGAGCTTGCGCAACAACCACACCTGGCGCTATTGTGCGGCCGTTATGAGGGGATCGATGAACGCGTCCGGGAGCACCTTGTGACGGATGAAATCTCCATCGGTGATTATGTGCTCAGCGGGGGAGAGCTGCCAGCCCTGGTGCTGATCGATGCCATCACCCGCCTGATCCCGGGAGCCTTAGGAGACCCACAGGGTGCCTGGGACGATTCGCATGCCACCGGCCTGCTGGAATATCCGCATTACACCCGCCCGCCTGAGTTTCGCGGCTGGGCAGTACCTGAGATTCTGCTCTCCGGAGACCATGGAAAAATAGCCATCTGGCGGCGGCAGCAGGCATTATTACGCACCCGGAAGCGTCGGCCCGATTTATTAGAAAAAGCAGATCTATCTGACAATGACCGCGACTTTTTGACGCGCGCGGAGTTAGATGTTACATAAGCGCCTGGTATTATCTCTATGCCGTAAAAATCTAAAATCCACATCCGGAGGTAGGCATGCGTTTTAACTATGGCAAGATATTTCTGCTGGGGTTTGGCTTTTTTGGTGTCAGTGTCATCTGGGCCACATACAATGCATTTGTGCCCATCTTTCTTCAAGACCGGTTCGGGTTACCACCAGCCCTGATCGGCTTATTCATGACCCTGGATAATATTGCCGCACTGTTTATCCAGCCTCCGGTAGGCGCCTGGTCCGATCGCTTACGCACCCCAATTGGCCGGCGTATGCCATTCATCCTGATTGGTGCTCCAGTTGGTGCGATTGCCTTCGGCATCATCCCCATTGCTGCCATCTTGCCGTTGTTTGTGGCCTGCACTACTACTTTGTTGCTGAGCATGGCTTTCTGGCGTACACCAGTGGTCGCGCTCATGCCTGATATTACCCCCTCACCAAACCGTTCCCAGGCGAATGGCGTCATTAATTTGATGGGTGGACTTGGGTCTATCATCGCATTTTTGGGCGGAGCAACCCTGTATAAGATAAACCCGGCATATCCATTTTGGCTTGGTTCAGGCCTGGTCATCCTGGCTGCCCTGTTGGTCTTTGTTTTTATCCGTGAGCCAAAGACCTATGAACAAGACCAGGAGGAAAAACCAGGCATGTTTAAGAGCCTGGTGGAGGTGTTCAACGACCCGGACCATAGCGCTTTGCGTATTTTCCTGGCAATCTTCTGCTGGTTCGTTGCCTATAATGCCGTGGAGGCTTTCTTCACCCTGTATGCCAAGAACCACCTGCTGATGAATGAAGCCGACGGCACGCGCCTGTTGGGGCAGCTATCGTTGTTTTTTGTGATCTTCTCCCTGCCGTCTGGTTACCTGGGCAGCCGCATCGGGCGGCGCGTGACCATCTCGATTGGTATCCTGATCATGACCGCTTGCATGCTCTCCATGTTTGTCTTGCCGATAGAGACACTCACCACTGTGCTCACGAAATTGCCTGTCTTAGGTGAGGTTCCTGTAGTTGGCCTGGTTTTGATGTTCGCAGGCATTGCCTGGGCGTTTATCAATATCAACTCCCTGCCGATGGTCGTTGATATGACCACACTCGCCCGAGTTGGCACTTACACCGGCTTATATTATCTATTCTCCACTCTGGCTGCGATTGTAGGTCCGAACGTCAATGGCCTGATCATCCAGTTCTCGGGCAACAATTACAGCATGACCATGCTCGCTGCACCGTTCTTCATGATCCTGGCGTTTATCATGATGCTGGGCGTCAGGCGGGGTGAAGCTCTCCCTCAATCACCCGCAGTTGAAGGAGGCTTGGTCAAATAGCCTGGTTTTTAAATGAGTTTTCTGCAGGCTGATATCCCGGTGCTTTTTTGCGACGAAGCCCTGCTGGTAATTAATAAACCAGCAGGGCTATCCACGCTGCCCGATGGCTATGATCCAAGCCTGCCGCATATCCGGGCCTTGTTGGAAAGCCAATATGGTCGCTTGTGGATCGTCCATCGCCTCGACAAGGAAACCAGTGGGGTTTTGTGCCTGGCTCGCTCAGCCGATGCCCATCGTTCGCTAAACACCCAATTTGAACAGCGCCTGGTTTCTAAAATCTATCATGCTCTTGTTGCCGGTACCCCGGTATGGCAGGAAAAGACCGTCGACCTGCCGCTACGCATCAATGCCGACCGCCGCCACCGCACGGTGGTTGACCCTCAGAATGGATTGCTCGCCTCCACTTCCTTTACCGTCTTGGAAAGGCTGGGCAGTTACAGTTTGCTGCAGGCTATTCCAGCTACCGGTCGCACCCATCAGATCCGCGCCCATCTGGCTGCATTGGGGTTGGTCATTGTTGGTGACAGGTTATATGCCCGCAAATCACCGGCGCGAGAGGCTGGTGGTGAACCGGTTTCCCAGTTGCCCACTGACGCATTCATCGACCAAGTTGGAAGCATGTTACTGCAAGCCCTGTCCCTGGAGATCACTCACCCCATCATACGGCAACGGATAAAATTCACTGCACCTTACACAGATAAGATGATCGCTATTTTGCAGCAATTACGCTCGCAGTATTGAGGAAGATGTGCACTACGATTTCTATGGGGTTTAGTTGACACCAGGGCTTATTCGCTGAAAATTTCCTTCTCAAATTATGCATGCCATGTTATAATCCTGCACCTCGCCGCCCCTGGCGGCTTTGTGTTGAATAAAAGCAATTATGAGTTATTTTTGAAAGGTGGAATACCATGAACGATCTAATGAAATCTGTCGAGGCAGCCGACAACCCCAACATCCCCCAGTTACGGCCGGGTGATATGGTGAACGTCCATATTCGCATTAAGGAAGGCAACACCGAGCGTATCCAGGAATTCCGTGGCACCGTCATCAGAGAGCGAGGCCGTGGTAATGATGCCAGTTTTACCGTCCGACGTATTGCCAGCAATGGCATTGGTGTTGAGCGTACTTTCCTCACCCGTTCGCCCCGCCTTGAAAAAGTGGTCATTCAACGCCATTCACAGGTTCGCCGGGCCAAGCTGTATCACCTGCGTGAGCGCACTGGGAAGAATGCCCGCTTGAAGCAAAAATTTAACGCCTGATTCATAAGTCTTCATCAAACTTACAAGGTGCGGTTGATAAAGCCGCACCTTTTCTTTTAACGTATAATTTGGTTCAAGATATTCTTTTTCATAAATTCACTGTCAGCTCGGAGGAACCATGCCTCGTGCCCTCTACTATAATGCGAGTAGTGATATCTTGACCGAAATCAGTCCAGACAATTACACACATGCCCTGCAGGACAATGCTGGAGTGCTGTGGGCTGATTTCACTGGCGAAGAGCCAAAACCCGCTGAAGAGATCCTGTTAAGTACTTTTGGGTTTCATCCCCTGGCTGTGGATGACGCGCTGCAAGAAACCCATGTTCCCAAAGTAGACGATTGGGAAAAGTACCTGTATATTGCCATGCATGCCATCAGTTATAAAAGTAGCAGCGAAGATATCGACACGATTGAGCTGGATATCTTCCTGGGTGAGAATTATATTGTCACCCACCATGACCTTCCAATTCAGGCATTGGAGCGGGTGTGGGATATCTGCCACAAGGATGTCAGATATTTTAAACGCGGTGCCGATCATGTGCTTTACGAGATAACAGATGGCTTGATCGTGGACTATATGCAGGTCGTGGAAGCCCTGGATGAAGAGATTGAACGCGTCGAAGACATCATATTCGACAACTCTTCCGCCAAGATTGTCCAGCGTATCTTCACTTTGAAACGCACAACGCTGCATCTACGCCGTGTCCTTTCACCTTTGCGCGAGGTGCTAAATAAGCTGGCACGCGACGATTATGCTGTGATCGATGCGCGTGACCGGGTGTATTTTCGGGATGTCTATGATCATCTGGTGCGCCTGCATGATATCTCTGAGAGCTTGCGTGACTTGGTGGGAGGCGTTCTGGATACCTACCTGTCGGTGATCAACAATCGCATGAACGATATCATGAAGACTCTCACCATGATTACCACGATCTTCATGCCCATATCATTCCTGGTAGGCTTCTATGGGATGAACTTCTTCCAACCGACTTCGGGTCATTTAATGAGATGGACGGGTACCGCCGCCTTTATCGTAATGATGGCGGTGATGATCGGCACTCCCATCCTGATGTTCACCTGGATGCGCCAGCGCAGGTGGATGTAATGAGCTGATTTAACAAGCCAAAGGAGATAAATGTTGCCTCTACCTAAAAGTGCGGCTAAAGTGCAGGCAGCTCTCAAGGAATCAGGCCTGCCCTTGGAGGTTATCGAGCTGCCCGACTCAACTCGCACGTCAGCAGAGGCTGCTCAAGCCATCGGCTGCCAGGTGGGGCAGATTGCCAAATCCATCGTTTTTCAAGCCATCCCGAGTGAACGCCCGATACTGGTGATCACCAGTGGTTCCAATCGTGTGAATGAAGGCGTTATTTCCAGGCTCACCGGTGAGATGGTAAAGAAAGCAAACGCAGATTTCGTTCAACAGCAAACTGGTTTTGTGATCGGGGGTGTCCCACCCATTGGCCATAACGTGCCTCTGGATACATATATTGACCAGGATTTACTGCAATATTTGCAAATCTGGGCCGCAGCTGGCACCCCGCATGCTGTGTTTCGATTAACCCCTGCTGATTTGGTACGTATCACGGGTGGTATGGTGCTCAAGATCACCGGATAAGGAAAACCACATGTTTCGAATCGGATTGGAAAATAATGCGGATGGGCGCTCACAAGCCTGGGTATTGGGTCATCCCGGGTGTTTTGCTTACGGCTCAGTTGGAGATCAAGCTTTGCTAGCTGTTCCCCAGGCGATTCGTGACTACCGGGCTTGGATTTCAAGCCATACAAAAGAAAGCTGGTTTCCTGAAGGTGAGGAGTTTCTCCTGGAAGAGACCTGGGAATGTTACACGATCAGCGATGATTTTGAGATAGCCCAGGAAGGGTACGAGGTAAATGCGTGGTTCCACCATGATTGGAAACCACTATCTGAAGAAGATATCCAGCACGGCTTGCTTCTTCTAGCCTGGGGTAGAGAGGAGCTATTAAAAATCGCCGGTTCATTAGATCTCGAAAGCCTTGAGCGCACCTATCCGGGAGAGCGTTGGAGCATTTCGGGCATCCTTAAGCATATTGGGGGTGCCGAGTGGTGGTATCAAGACCGCCTGGGATTGGCTTTTCCACGCTCGGAGGTGCCTGAGGACCCGTTCCAGCGGCTGGAAAAGGTGCGCACCAACCTGATTGAAAGCCTGCCTGGCCTGATTGGCTCCAGGCAGGTGATCGGTGTCAGCGGAGAGTTTTGGAGCCCGCGCAAACTGCTGCGACGGGCAGTCTGGCATGAGAGCGACCACATCGCCCATATTCGCAAATTGATATGAATAGTTATGACTATGCTCACCGTTCAGGAGTGCAGCGGCTGAGCTGGGACGATTTTGCATCGCTCTCAAGGTGCCTTGCGGAGATGCTAGAGCCTCAGCATCCGCATGTGATCCTGGGTATTGCCCGGGCGGGATTGTTCCCTGCCACTGCCGTGGCGTGCGCCTTACGCTGTGAGCTGTTCCCCATCCGCCTGACACGCCGGGTAGCCGATCAGGTTGTATATGCATCCCCTATCTGGAAGGTACCCATCCCAGCTGATGTAAAGGGGAAGATCGTGGCGGTCATCGATGAAATTGCTGATACCGGACAAACCCTGGTCATGGCCAGGCATGAAGCCCTGACCTTGGGAGCTGAGCGGGTGTTCACAGTCTGTCTGGTAAACCATTCGTGGGCCAACCCGGTCCCAGATATTACCGCCCTGGTCAGTGACGAGTTCGTCATCTTTCCCTGGGATGCTCAGGTGCTAGATCATGGGAAGTGGGTTGTCCACCCAGAAATTGAGTTGGGCATCAAAGCCCAATCCAGATAGCAATCGGTTTAATGCTATAATGTTTTTCTTACTGGTAAACAAGAGTGAAGCATGGCACTAGATCGCTACGGAAGACGACTCCATTATTTACGAATCAGCCTGACTGATCACTGCAATTTACGCTGTTTATACTGCATGCCGGAGGAAATGATCTTTCGACCCTCGGCGGAGCTGATGCAAGACGACGAAGTCCTTTCCCTGGTACGCTTATTCGTCAGCCTGGGTTTCGATAAGATCCGCCTGACGGGTGGTGAGCCCACCATCCGCGCCAACGTGGTAAACCTGGTACAACAGATCGCTGGCATATGCGGTGTCAACACCCTCACCATGACCACTAACGGTGTGCTGCTCGCCAAGCTTGCCTTACCCCTGGCCGAGGCAGGTTTGCAACGTGTCAACATCAGCCTCGACACCCTGGACTCGGAAAAATTTCAGACCCTCACCCGCTGGGGATCTGTGGAAGACGTCTGGTCGGGTATCCAAGCAGCCGAAGTAGCTGGTTTGGTGCCGATAAAGATCAACGCTGTGGTGGTGCGCGGCTATAACGAGCAGGATATGGCTGAACTGGCCCGTCTCACCCTGGATCATCCCTGGCAGATTCGTTTTATCGAGATGATGCCATTTGGTGGAAACAATGATTTTCAGATGAGCCAGCTGGTAACCGCTTCTGAAATGCATGCGATTATTGAAGCCTCACTTGGGCCGATGGAGCCACTGAATGAAGGTGATCTGAATGGTGAAGCGAACATTTTCCGCCTGGCAAATGCGCGCGGGGATGTTGGTTTTATCTCTTCTGTCACTACCCCATTCTGTCACTCGTGCACGCGTGCCCGTCTAACCCCCGATGGTCACTTGCGGCTTTGCTTGCTTCGTGAAGGTGAAGTAGACTTGCTCACGCCCTTGCGCGCCGGTGCCAGCACCCAGGAGCTAGGTCGAATCGTCCTGGATGGCTTATGGCAGAAACCATGGGGTCACGGCCTGGCGCAGGGAATCATTCCGCTAAATCGCGAGATGAGTGAAATTGGTGGTTAACCAGGCTCGATCACCTGAGCAGGAACCACAGTCCAGCTGCCACCAGCGCTCCCATCAAGGAACACGCTAAATTCACGACATCATTATTAAACCAGTGCCAACCGCGTAGCTGGGTTGTCTTGCTGCCACACGAATGGCTCGGATGCCGCTCGGTTTCTTTTTCACAGGTTGGGCACCAGTAAATCGCCTGCACTGTTGCCCCCAGGATAGAATCGAACAACGACCCTGCCAGGCCTCCCAGGATGATGATGACCAGATAGCGAAACCAGGTTGTATCCAGGGAGAACAGGATTGCTACAATCCCCACCAGGGCTGCACCTCCCAGGGCTGCCACCGTCCCCAGCTGCGTAATGCCGCCTGAAGTACCCCGCTCGACTTGCTTGCCAGTGGTGATCATGCGGGGTGGGACCTTGCTCAAAACACCCAGCTCGGTTGACCAGGTGTCGGCGTTCACTGCTGCCATGGCACCTGCATATGCCAGCCAGATCCACTCGGGTTGGGGTAGGATAGTATAGGCTATCACCAGGCAAGCCCCCAGGCCTCCGTTGGCCAGCACCTGGCCCCAATCCCTGCGGCTCCCCTTGGAAAATTTCTCCGCCAGGCTGGCTTTTCGTTTTCCGAAAGCCCTGGATAAGGCACTGGATGAGATAAAAAAAGTCAGCAGTAAAACTGCCCAGGCAAACCCTCCCAGGCCAAAGATCAGCCCGCCGGTCAGTACTGCCGCCCAGGCTCCACTTTTCGAGAGCGCCCCAGCCCGCCAGGCTAGGGTCGCAACGAGGATTGCCAGAATTAAACCGATCAGGATTTGCTGGTATTGTGCCATGGTTCCAATCGACTATGTTGCTTGAATAATAAAGTACACTGCGCCTAAAAATAACAGGCTGGTAAGCGCCGAGCTGGCCCACATCAGGTACCCCAGGGATTGCGTGTCCTTCCTGCGATAGAAAAATAGCCCCAGGAGCAGGTCAGCGATGAAGAAAAAGGTGTTTAATACCGGGAGCAACAACAGCCGAAGTCCCGGCACGAATTCGACCGCTTGCCCCTCCGGGGTCAGGCGTAAAGCGGTCGCGGCGTGGTTGGGAATCACCAGGCTAACCCATACAATCAATGCCAGTGCCAGGAATGCGCTGGTAAATAACAAGATGCGGGCTGGGCGGTCAGCCCACGAACGGGAAAGCAGGAAAGTTGGGTAGATCGAAGCCGATTCGATAGGTGCCAGAGATCCAAATTCCGATAGCCTGCGATAAGTATTCAAAAAATTAGGGACATCGGCCGGTGAGATGGCAAACAGCCGGTCAATAGTGACGATCATCACCAGGTTCGTATCGCGCGAGGCAAGGTATTCAACCTTCTTGCCATCCGGCTGGGTTTGGGTACCCAAGACCGCGCCCGGCAGGCGGATCAACGGTTTGGCAAGCGCTATACGATTCTGATCTGTTGAGACCACCCACGCGATTGTGTTGATGGGTATTTCTTCCCGGCGAAGCCCCCAATACAGGCTGATGCCATCCCTTGCCAGGATGTAGCGTGCCTGCTGGAGCGCATACATCCTGTAGATCAACCCAGGCAGGATGGCAATCGCCACAATTGCGATTAACAAATATAAAAGGAATGTGGGTCCGGTTTCGGAAAGTGACGCCCTCCACACTCCGAAGGTTCCAATCAAGCCAAGCAGGATCACGCCACCACCGTGCAGGAGCATGCCATTACGGCGGGGTGGGCGAAAAATAAATACCTCTCTCACGAGAGGTATTATAGTCGAGATTATTTTGGGTATCAATTTGATGAGATTATTTGATTCCGTACGTCACACCTACTGATACGGTCAGAGTTAGCTGACCAGGGGAGATGGGTACGTTGGCTCCACCACCCGCAGCTGCAGCTTTGTTGTCGTAGTAAATCGGGCTGGGTGAGCTGCTGTAGTAGCTGATGTTCTGAACAGCTCCCAGTTTCACACCGGCGCCTGAAGCCAGTTGCTCGGCCTGGGCTTGGGCATCCGCCATAGCCTCATCGCGACCGGACGCCATGGCTGCTTCTTTGTTCTGGACATCGAAGGTGATGCCATAGATGCTGTTCGCACCGGCTTTGACACTTGCATCCAGGATGGTGCCGATCTTGGCGATATCCCGCATCGTCACATAGACGGTGTTATCGGTCATGAAGACAGTCCCTGTCACTTCTCCATTGGGTGAAGTCTGTTGCTGCTGGTAAACACTGAAGTTGGTGGTCTGGATATCTTTGGCATCCACACCCTGCGCTTTAATGGCCTCAATCACGGCCTGGGTTTGGGTATTGTTGGCAGCCACTGCCTCAGCAGCACTTGCAGCCTCACTGTGCACACCAATGGATACATAGGCAATATCAGGCGTCATGATCACTTGTGAATTACCAGTAACGTTGATCGTGCGCGGTTGGGCTTGGCCAATTGAAATTGAGGCGCTGCAGGCGCTCAGAGCCAGGGCAGCGATGATAAAAATTGATGGGATTAATAGTTTGGTACGCATTGTTACCTCCATGTAACTTGTTATGTTTCAATAAGACGATGGACTATTGCAGAATGTTCCTGTGATCCCTATTATTAAAAAATATGTAAAGGTTACCTCTTGCCTTCATCCAGCCGTGGTGCTATACTTTTTAGGTTGTAAACAAAAATCTATGACAATAACTATTTTGATGGACCATAACCAAGAATCAACGTTTGAAAGTACTAGCTCGATCGGTATCAACCTGCAAAACAAACTAGAGGATGACGACCGCCCTCCGAGTAGTCGGTGCACACTAAGGTGTGCGGTTAACAACGTGATTATACCTGCAGGGAACAGGAAGGCCTAAAAGGGTAAGTTAATTAATCATTAACTTCCCGGAAGTGGCTTGTTCTTAGCCATGCCTTCCGGGAAGTTTTTTAACCCCACACCTCCTGGGCCTGCTGTTGAATATTGGATGATCCTGTATAGTTCAGGAGGTGTATGATGTTATTCGCCAGTGAATTCATTGGGCGCCCCGTTGCTGATGCTGACGGCAAGCGCATCGGTAAGCTTAAGGATTTGCTCGCTGTCCGCCATGGTGAAGTGCCTCATCCTCAGCTGGTGGCTATTGAAGTGAAGCAAGGCAATACTTCGCTCTTTATCCCCATGCACGATGTGGCCGCCCTGATCTCTTTGGCTATTCCACTAAAGAAAAAAATATCGGATATCACCCCCTATGAGCCAGGCCCAGACGACTTGCACCTGGTGCGTGATGTTTTGGATAAACAGATCATCGATACGGATGGCATGCGGGTGGTGCGCGTTAATGACCTGGAGCTCACCCGGGTCAATGGCAGCGTGTATGTTGCCAATGTGGATATCAGCGGAGCTGGATTGATCCGTCGCCTCGGGTTGGCCAACCTGGCTGACAAGCTAAAGGCCCATCCTCGCACCACTGACTTACCCTCCATCATTTCCTGGGACAATATCGAGTTGCTCTCAGTGGATAAGCCGATGCGTTTGAAAGTACCTTCCTCCAAAATGGCAGACCTTCACCCGGCAGACCTGGCAGAGATCCTGAGCGACCTTACCCGCCAGGAAGGTAGCAAAATCCTGGAAACACTGGATATCGAGACACTGGCTGATACATTGGAAGAAGTAGAGCCCGAATTTCAAGCCAGCCTGATTGAGCGCATGCCTGATGACCGGGTAGCCGATGTGCTGGAAGAGATGGCACCTGATGAGGCCGCGGACTTGCTTGCCGAGCTGCCTCAAGATCGTAAGCAGGACCTGCTCGAGCTGATGGAGGACGATGAAGCTGAAGACGTCCGCAAGCTGCTGACCTACCCAGAAGACACTGCAGGTGGCCTAATGAACACCGAATTTTTTGTGGTGCAATCCCAGTATCATGCCTCACAGGTGCTGGAAAAATTACGCGAGACGGCCCCTGAAGCTGAAACCATCTACTATATCTACGTGACTGATCAGGATGAACACTTATTGGGTGTTTTTTCCTTACGCCAGCTCGTACTGGCCCAGCCAGAGGCCCAGGTGATGGATTTTATGGAGAAAAGGGTAGTGACGGTGGATCTGAATGATAGCCAGGATGATTGTGCCCAGGTAGTCTCCAAATATAACCTCCTGGCGGTTCCCGTGGTGGATGATCAGAAGCGCATCCATGGCATCGTGACCGCAGATGACGCCCTGGATAAGATCATCCCCACGGCCTGGAAGAAACGCCTGCCCCGTTTTTATCAATGATGGAGGGCTTTTAGCCGTCAGGATCGACCCTGGACGAAACGCCAATCTTTTGAGTGAGGGTTATGATTATGAGCCTGTGGCAGAGATTGAGACCATTCCGCACCCGCCTGGCACTACTGCTGGCCGTGGTCGGCCCCGGCATAATTACCGCTAACGTTGACAACGATGCCGGCGGGATCACTACGTATTCTGTCTCTGGCGCCCGCTATGGTTATGGGCTGCTATGGATGATGCCGCTGGTGTTGGTTGCCCTGATCATCGTGCAGGAGATGAGCGCCCGTCTGGGTGTGGTGACTGGTAAAGGCCTGGCAGATTTGATCCGTGAGCGCATGGGAGTGAGGATCACTGCAGTGATCCTGGCCTTGCTGCTCTTTGTAAACCTGGCGAACACCGTCAGTGAGTTTGCCGGGGTGGCTGCCAGTATGGAAATCTTCGGCGTCAGTAAATTTATTTCGGTGCCCATCGCGGCAGTTTTGGTGTGGCTGCTGATCGTTAAAGGCAGTTACAAGGCTGTGGAAAGGGTGTTCCTGGTGGCCAGTGCGATATATCTCACTTACGTTGCTTCAGGTGTGCTTGCCAACCCCGATTGGCAGGATGTGACCCAGGCCCTGGTCACTCCCTCCTTCCACCTTGATATCGGTTATGTAACCATCTTTGTGACCATCATTGGCACGACCATCGCACCCTGGATGCAGTTCTACCAGCAGTCCTCCATTGTTGATAAGGGCGTGCAGATTAAGGATTACGCTTACGAACGCGTGGATGTAGTGGTGGGTTCACTGTTTGCGGTCTTCGTGGCAATTTTTATCACAATTGCCTGTGCCAGCACCATCTATAAGAACGGGCTAACCATCGAATCGGCGAAGGATGCAGCTCTGGCACTCGGGCCATTGGCTGGGAAATATGCCTCCATCTTATTTGCCCTTGGATTATTGAATGCCTCGCTTTTTTCTGCAGCCATCCTGCCCCTTTCCACTTCATATACTATCTGCGAGGCTTTCGGGTGGGAAAACAGTGTCAGCCGCAATTTGAGGGACGCACCAATTTTCTTTGGGATTTACACCGCCCTGATTATCCTGGGGGCAGCCATAATTCTCTTGCCCATCCAATCACTCATTCAAGCGATGCTGATTAGCCAGACATTTAATGGGGTGTTGTTGCCGGTCATCCTGGTTACTATGCTCTTGCTGATCAATGATAAACGGCTGATGGGTAAGTTTAAGAATGGCCGCTTGTTCAATATCCTGGCGTGGATTACCGCCGTAGTGCTGATTCTCCTGGCGGGCATCTTAATTGTGGTTACTTTTTTGCCGGGTAAATAAACCCCCTAAAAATCAATTGCTGTCGATACAGCAGCGTCACCGATATTCATGTGCATTAAAAATAATAGAGACGCAGCATTGCTGCGTCTCTACATAAATTATCCTTTCTGCTCGTCAACTTGTATCTATTCTTTGCTGGTCGTTATGAAAATCATCGGCCGGCGTTTCGTCTCGTTGTAAATATAACCCATTAGGGTAGTGCGTAGGGTTTCTTTCAAATCCCCATTACCCCTGCGGATTGTTTCTCCGATCAGTTTATTCATCCCAGCGATCAGCTGGTCGGCATCACGAGTGACGATGAAACCGCGCGTGATGATCTCCGGCTCCTCTCGCAGCTGGTAGGTTTGGTGGTCAATTTTCAGGTTCACCAGCACAATTCCGTCACGTGCCAGGGCCTCACGTTCGCGCACCACCCCAGGGCCAATATCACCCACACCAGCGCCATCCACGAAGACATAACCGCCAGGCACACGCTCGCCCAGCCTCATCACCCCATCATCGAATTCGATCGAATGGCCGTTTTCAATGGTTGCCACACGATCCGCCGGGATGCCTAGCTCACGCGCCAGGTCAGCATGCTGGTGCAGGTGGCGCAGCTCACCGTGGATGGGGATGAAGTGCCTGGGCTTGACCAGGTTGATCAATAGTTTCTCCTCTTCCTGGCTGGCATGTCCGGATACGTGTACCGGTGCAATCGCGTCATAAATCACGCTGGCCCCTCGCCTGAACAGGCGGTTGATCGTTTTGTGCACACTTTCTTCGTTCCCTGGGATGGGATGGGAGGAGAGCACCACGGTATCTCCGCTCACCAGGTCGAACTGGCGGTTCGTACCGGTTGACAGGCGGCCGAGGATGGAAGATGGTTCTCCTTGTGAGCCCGTGCACATCAAGACGATCTCATTAGGTTTCATCTTGAGTGCCTGCTCGACGGACACTAGTAGTTTATCGGGGATTTCCAGGTAGCCCAGCTTGCGGCTGATGCGGGCGTTTTCATTCATGCTAGTGCCCACAAAGGTCATCTTGCGCCCATGGGCGATGGCAGCATTAGCCACCTGTTGCATGCGTGAGATCACTGAAGCAAAGGTTGCCACAATGATACGCCCGGGTGCCGTGCGGAATACCTGGTCAAGCGCAGGCTCGATCACTCGTTCAGAAGGTGTCCAGCCGCGTTTATCAGCATTGGTCGAGTCAGCCATCAAGACCAGCACTCCCCGCCCCGAAAATTCACCCAGCTTGGCGTAATCCGTTGGCCAGCTGTCCACGGGGGTATGGTCGAATTTAAAGTCTCCCGAGTGGATCACTAATCCGGCTGGGGTATCGATTCCCAGCCCCACGCCATCGGGGATGGAATGACACACGTGGAAAAAGTCCACACTGAATGGGCCGATCTGGGCATTCTCGCCCGCCTTGACGGTGTTCAAAGTCACCTGGCTGAGAAGCCCGCCGCGCGATAGTTTGAGCTCCACCAGACCACGCGTTAGCGGTGTGGCATAGATCGGCGCTTTGATTTGCTCAAGCAGATGATGAATGGCGCCTGTGTGGTCTTCGTGACCGTGGGTGACGATGATGCCGCATACCCGCTGGCGCTTGTCCAGCAGGTATTGAAAATCAGGGATGATGTAGTCAATCCCCAGCATATCGTTTTCAGGAAACATCAATCCGGCGTCAATGACGAGGATTTGCTCCCCGTATTCAACCGCCATCATGTTCTTGCCGACTTCCCCCAGCCCGCCCAGTGGGACGATGCGTAATTTTTTATCGCTCATGTTCTGTTGTTCTCATATTAATAAAAATTCTAAGGTGGAATTCCACCAATCAGTTCGTCAGATAAATATCCTTTTGATTGTAGCACTTACAAAACAATTCCGCAAAGGCAGTACCGTATTGTACTGGCAACGTTGCCCCATTCCCCGTTCTATTTCCCTGCCGCCAGGCGGGCTTCCAGTTTTAGCCTGACCGCAGGCCATTCCTGCGGGATCAGGCTGTAAATCACCGAATCACGGATGTGCCCGTCAGGGAGAATCATATGGTTGCGTAAGACTCCCTCTTTAACCGCTCCCAGTTTTTCGATGGCGCGCTGTGAGCGCAGGTTGCGTAGGTCGGTCTTCAGCCACACACGGATGCATCCCAATTCCTCGAAGGCGTGCCTGAGCAGCAAATACTTGCATTCGGTATTAACCAGTGTCCCCTGGTAATCCAACCCGTACCAGGTGCCGCCGATTTCGAGAGAACGGTCTTCTATCTCAATATGCAAGTAACGCGTGCAACCCACGGCTGCACCACTCGCCTGGTAAATGACCGTGAAAGGCAAGTCAGTACCCTGGGCTTGCTCCTTAAGGATATCCTGTACCCACTCAGTCAGCTGTTCGACAGTCTCAACCTTCCCATAACGCATGTATCTCCAGATCTTGGGTTCCAGGCCAACCTTCGCCAGACTTGGAATATGCTTCAGGCTGAGGGGTTCAAGCCGCACGGATTTACCAATGAGGGTGGTTGGTTCAATTTGCATTTTTAATTCTCACTGGTTCTATGGATGTACCGCCTTGGATATCTGCGGTTCACCGCCGAAGTTTTGCGATCTATTTCAGAAAATCAAGGTCACCCGGCGATTAGCCCAGGTATTATATATAACCAGGATGCGCGCATCTTCAGGCTCAAGTGAATTTCCTTGTTGAGACTGGCCTACCAGTTCTTGTCAAGCAGGTGGAGATTACGTGCCTTCCTCCCACGAGTTCAGGTATTTTTCCTGTTCTGGGGTGAGCCGGTCAATTTGGACACCCATGGCATCCAGTTTTAGGCGGGCGATCTCGCGGTCAATCTCCGCTGGCACGCTGTATACCCGTTTTTCCAGCTTGGAGGCATTTTTTACCATGTATTCCACGCTCAGCGCCTGATTGGCAAACGACATGTCCATCACACTGGCGGGGTGGCCTTCTGCGGCTGCCAGGTTGATCAGGCGACCTTCTCCCAGCAGGTTAAGCCGGCGACCATCCTGCAGGATAAATTGCTCCACAAATGGGCGGACGAGACGTTTTTCCTGGCTCATATTTTCGAGGGCTGGGATGTTGATCTCCACATTGAAGTGGCCCGAGTTGGCAATGATGGCACCGTCCTTCATCATCTCAAAGTGATGCTTGTCGATCACGTTCAGGTCACCCGTCACGGTGACAAAGATATCACCAATCTTGGCGGCTTCATTCATTTCCATCACCCTGAAGCCATCCATCACGGCCTCTAAAGCCGGCAGAGGGTCGATTTCAGTAATGACCACATTGGCACCCATACCGCGTGCCCGCATCGCCAGGCCACGTCCACACCAACCGTAACCAGCGATGACGAAGACCTTGCCTGCCAGTAAAATGTTGGTGGCGCGAACGATGCCATCGATGGTGGATTGGCCCGTGCCGTAGCGATTGTCAAAGAAATGCTTGGTTTGGGCATCATTCACAGCCATGACTGGGAACATCAAAGCCCCATCGGCTGCCATAGCTCGTAGGCGGATCACCCCCGTAGTGGTTTCCTCCGTGCCGCCCAGCACGTTCCCGAGCAGATCACGGCGCTCTTTGTGCAGGGTGCTGACCAGGTCGGCTCCATCGTCCATGGTGACGTGCGGCGCGTGGTCAAGGGCAGCCATGATGTGTTTGTAATAAGTCACGTTGTTCTCGCCTTTGATGGCGAAGGTGGGGATTTCGTAGATATTGACCAGGGCTGCGGCCACATCATCTTGAGTTGAGAGCGGGTTTGAAGCCGTAATCACCAGGTCAGCCCCGCCAGCGTGCAGGGTCTGGGCCAGGTTGGCAGTCTCGGTGGTGACGTGCAGGCAAGCCGACATGCGTACCCCTTTCAGGGGTTGCTCCTTGGTAAACCGTTCGCGGATCAGGCGCAATACAGGCATTTCACGCTCTGCCCAGTCGATGCGCCGGCGGCCTCCTTCAGCCAGGGTAGAGTCTTTAATGTCGTAGTTTTCCATATCGTTCTCCCAAGTTCCCGTTCTTGTTATTACCTATGATTTCAACAACTTGTCCAGCTGCCCATGATCAGTGAAGTGCTTCCGAAATCGGGTGACAAATTCCGTGAGCGTGTAGCAATGCCCTTGTGTACCTTCACATTCCAGGCAGTAGGTGGCAGCCAGGGTCCCCATCTGCCCGCAGATCTGCGGGTCGAGCCCATGGCTGAACCCGGTCAGGAAGCCTCCCCGGTAAGCATCCCCCACCCCTGTGGGATCGACGATTTTCTCCGGCGGTACCACAGGGATGAAATATTGGTCATCCCTGGAATATACCGTTGAGCCTTTGCTGCCTGCAGTCACCACCATGAATTGAAGGTGTTTCATCAGGTCACTGGCTGACATTCCGGTCATCTTTAGCACCAGACCGAACTCATAATCGTTAACGAACAGTGCCAGGGCTCCTTCTATACCCATTCGCAGCTCGCCCCCGGTCAATCTGACAATCTGCTGGCTGGGGTCGTAAAGGTAAGGGATACCCAGCTCACGGCATTCAGCCACGTGCTGTTTCATCGCCTCAGGGTCATTGGGGCTGATGACCACCAGATCTGGTAGTGGTCCTTGCCAACTGCGAAAGCTCAGCTGTGCGCCATAACTCATCGCTCCTGGATAGAAGCTGGCGATCTGGTTGTTTGCCCGGTCGGTGTTGCAAAAGAATGAGGCCGTTACTTCACCAGGGATAACTTTCATCAGTGTGGTGTCAACGCCATTGCTCTCCAACCATTTCCGGTATTCCTCGAAATCCTCACCCACGGTAGCCATGATGTGCGGTCGCTCTCCCAATAAGGCCAGCGTATAGGCAATGTTGGGGGCGATGCCTCCGCGCCGTTTTCGATAAGAATCAACCAGGAAGCTAAGGCTGATTGAATCCAACTTGTCGGGAAGGAAATGATCCCGGAAGTATCCTGGAAAGGTCATCAAATAATCGAATGCTACCGAGCCGGTAAGGATGATATTCATTAAAATTTCTAGCCTACACAAAAAGACGCCCTCGTGCGAGAGCGCCGGGATGTGGTGAAGCGCATAGAGTTTAACATGGGACGGCATGTTTGGGAAGGGGATTGTGTGCCCAACCCAAACAATATCCAGGCCGCAAATCAGACAAAATTGGGTATAATTGCGTTGCTTAGTTCGAAAAGAGGGAGATCATGAGCGACTTACACGATTTTTATCAGATAAACGATTACCTTTCCGCCCTGGTACCCGAACGCTCGGAAGAGATGCGGCAAATGGAGACTTACGCTGAGCAAAACAATTTTCCCATCATCGGCCCAGTGTGCGGGTACTTATGTTACCAAATTGCCCGTATGGTCGGGGCGCGGGCGGTGTTTGAAATGGGTTCAGGCTATGGATACTCAACGGCCTGGTTCGCAAGGGCCGTGGTGGAGAACGGAGGCGGCAGGGTGCACCATACCGTATGGGATGAAAAATTATCCCAGGAAGCCCGGGTTCATTTAGAGAAGCTGGGATATGCAAGTTTTATCGAGTATCATGTGGCCGAAGCGATCGATACCCTGGAACATACCCTTGGACCCTTTGATTTAATCTTCAATGACATCAACAAGGAATGCTATCCCGAGTCTGTGCCGATGATCCGCCAGAAGCTGCGCCCAGGAGGTGTGCTGATCGTAGACAATCTACTTTGGGGTGGACATGTATTTGAGCAGAACAGAGGCGATGCCAGCACCGAGGGGGTTCGTGAATTCACCCGCTTGCTGACTACAGATCCGGATTGGATTTCTACGATTATTCCCATTCGGGATGGGATGCTGCTGGCTTTCCGTTGCTGATCCGTTGCCACCGTCAAGGCCTCTTGAAATCCGGAGAAAGAGTAGTATAATTCAGCAATTCATCATATCGCGTTGACCGGGACGAGTATCTGGCAGGTATCCGTCAGAGATGGGAGACCAGTGGCTGAAAATCTCCCTCGGTAAGTACCAGAGAAAACCTCCCGCGAGCGTAAACCCCAAAGACGCAGGTCCAGTAGGGTAAACGGCTGACCCCGTTATCGGTCTAAAGAGATGTGCCAGATAATCTGGCATAAATCTGGGTGGAACCGCGTGAGACATCTCTCGCCCCAGTTGGGCGAGAGTTTTTTTTATTGTCAGTGTGAGGAGCGATTGGTTCAACGAAGCAGTCTTCATCATGAATATTACAAGAACAGATTGCTTCGGGGAAGAACACCCCTCGCAATGACGTTAAAATAAGAAGGAGGCACAAATGGCAGAGACAAAGAAAGAACGTTATGAAGATTCAGATCTGTACCGCATCCGGCACTCAGCCGCCCATGTGATGGCAGAGGCCGTGCTTGAGTTTTTCCCGGAGGCCAAGTACACCATCGGGCCACCCATTGAGAACGGCTTCTACTACGACTTTGACCTGCCGCGGCCGCTGACCCCTGAAGACCTGGAGAAGATCGAGAAACGCATGCGCCAGATCATCGCCGGTCATCATAAATTCGTCCGGCAGGTGGTTTCAGCCGACAAAGCCCGTCAGATTTTTAAGGACCAGCCGTATAAGCTGGAACTGATCGATGGGCTTGAGCAGGGCGGTTACGATGAATATGGCAATCCTCTGGAGGGCAAGCCGGAGATATCCCTGTATACCTCCGATACCTTCATCGACCTGTGCCGCGGCCCGCATGTGGATAATACCGGGCAGATCAACCCTTCTGCGATCAAGCTGCTCAGCTCATCCGGAGCATACTGGCGCGGCGATGAGCACAACCCGATGTTACAGCGCATCTACGGCACAGCCTGGAAGACATCCAAAGAGCTGGAGGAATACCTGTGGCAAATCGAAGAGGCCAAGAAACGTGACCACCGCAAGCTGGGAAAAGAGCTGGAGATATTCACATTTGATGAAGAAGTTGGTCCCGGACTGCCCCTCTGGTTGCCACGCGGTGGGGTAATCATCGATGAGTTGGAAAAGCTGGCCAAGGAGCTGGAAGACCGGGCAGGATACCTGCGAGTGCGCACACCGCACCTGGCTAAGGAAGACCTATTCCTGCATTCAGGCCATCTGCCTTATTATGCTGAGAGCATGTACCCGCCCATGGAGCTCGAAGGCGTGAAGTATTACGTCAAGCCGATGAACTGCCCCATGCATCACAAGATATTTGGCTCAAAACCACGCTCCTATCGCGACATGCCCATCCGCCTGGCGGAATATGGTACCTGCTACCGTTATGAGAAGAGCGGCGAGCTGTTTGGGTTGATGCGCGTGCGCTCGATGCAGATGAATGATGCCCATATGTATTGTGCGGAGGACCAATTCGAGCAAGAGTTCATGGGCGTGATCGACTTGTATCACCAGTATTTCGATATCTTCGGCGTTGAGAAATACATTATGCGCCTGAGCACGCACCACAAAAGTGGCCTGGGCAAGAAATATGTGGACAACGAGCGCTTGTGGCTGAAGACAGAAGAGATGGTACGGCGTGCCATGGATAATGGCGGTGTTCCCTATGAAGAGGTGCCGAACGAAGCGGCTTTTTACGGCCCCAAAATCGACGTGCAAATCTGGTCAGTGATCGGGAAGGAGTTTACTCTGGCCACCAATCAGGTGGACTTTGCTGTTCCACCTCGTTTCAACCTGACCTTCATCAACCGGGATGGCCAGGAAGAGACACCCCTGTGCATCCACCGCGCTCCTCTCAGCACGCACGAGCGTATGATCGGGTTTCTCATTGAACACTATGCCGGGAACTTCCCGGTGTGGCTCTCCCCCGACCAGGTGCGAGTGATCCCCATCACCGACGTGCACAACGACTACGCCTTGCGCCTGGTTAGCCAGATGAAGGAGCTCGGCATCCGGGCAGAAGCCGACCTATCCAATGACCGCATGAACGCCAAGATCCGCCAGGCGCAGCTCTTCAAGGTGCCTTACATGCTGGTGGTGGGCGAGCGTGAGATGGCGGAGGGCACCGTCTCGCTGCGCAAGCGGGATGGCTCCCGCCAGGACGGTATGCCGGTGAATGGATTGATCGATCTGGTAATAGATCGGATCAAGAGTCGTTCACACGAGTTGTGATTAAACAAACAGCGAGATTGGGGCAGGCCACAAGCCTGCCCCAATTTGCTTCACAGCGCCATGATAAACATTCATTCTGTAAAGACACCGAACAAAGGTGTCTTCCATGAAATGCGGGCCAATTTACAATCAGACGGGTAATTATTAATCTTTAACAGACTGTTTCGAGGATAGTTTCTTGTTATTATGATCACAGGATGGTGTTCCACCGGGTTGGGATGCTCATCCTCAGGCAATTGTGCCTCATTCTTGCACGTACGCTTGCGTGATTACCGCCGCTGGTGGGGACGTGGGAATGCGGAAAGCCACTACCGTAGAAGCGCTCTGTATGAGCGCTTCTACCGTTTTGAGGGCTATTTTCTCAAAAATGTTGACGATTATGATAAACTCATGGTATTATCGGGCACGTTAAATACAAAAATACGGTATTTAGCGTAATTAATTGTTTATATTGAAAGGAGCGACATATCAGCGCGACCCAATATAGAATCAACGAGGCTATTCGAGTCAAAGAAGTCCGCCTCATTGGCGCCAATGGTGAAAACGTAGGTGTGGTACCCATCCAAGAAGCCGTGCGGTTAGCCAACGAAGCCGACCTGGACCTGGTAGAGGTAGCCCCGAATTCCGAACCACCCGTTTGCCGGATTATGGATTTCGGGAAGTTCCTCTACGAGAAGACCAAGAAAGAACGCGACGCGCGCCGGGCACAAACCAAGATCGAAGTTAAAGAGATCCGCCTGAGACCCAAAACCAATATCTACCACCAGGGCTTTAAGGTCCGTGATGCCCGCGGTTGGCTGGAAGAGGGGAACAAGGTGAGAGTGCGCATCCGTTTTCGTGGTCGTGAAATAGACTATGTTGACCTTGCGCTGAATGACCTGAAGAAAGTTGCAGAAGAGCTGGCCGATGTCTCGGCGATCGAACAAGCACCCATGATGGAGGGTCGCAGTGTAGTCATGGTTCTGGCACCTTCCAAGGCGAAAAAGAAGTAAACCAATTTTATAAGCAGAAATTATCCCGCGGGTATGAGAGCGCAAGCCTCACAGGCTTGCGCTTGTGCCCCCTACGGGGTTTTGTGTGAGAAGGAGTGAATGAAGTGCCTCGCAAGCAAACAACCGAGAAGTACAAACTGAAAACCCATAAGGCGACCTCGAAACGTTTCCGTGTCACTGGGACGGGCGTGGTGGTACGCACCAAGGGTGGCAAGAGCCACCTGCGTCGGCGCACCCCCAAGCGCGTCAAGATGTTATTGGCGGAAATGGTCCCGGTCAAAGGACGCGGAATTGTTAAGCGCGTCCATCGCCTGGCACCCTACCTGAAAAAGGCAGAGTAGCTTATCCTATCCACCTGTATAGTGCGGCCGTTGGGTGCACACAACTGGTAGAGCTGTTCTACCGGCGCCCAGGGGTTCGCAGGAGAGAAAACAATGGCTCGTGTAAAAACTGGTCCTTATCGACACCGTCACCACAAGAAAATCCTCAAGATGAATGCTGGCCAATTTGGCACACGCCACCGCCTGTTCAGGCGCGCCAATGAAGCCATGCTCAAGTCATTATGGTATTCCTATCGTGACCGGCGCCAACGCAAACGCGATTTGCGCCACCTATGGATCGCCCGAATCAACGCGGCAGCCCGATTAAACGGCCTGTCCTACAGCCGCCTGATCCACGGCATGAAAACCGCCAATATCGCCATCAACCGCAAAATGCTGGCTGACCTGGCAGTGCGAGACCCGCAGGCTTTTGCTGCGGTGGCAACCCAGGCGAAAGCCGCCTGAGTTCTCCCAACCTTCACACAAAACTCACCCAACCCGCTCTCACCTCGAGAGCGGGTTTTGTTTTAAAAGATAAAGAAAACCTCTAAGGACTCAAAGGACCCAAAGGGAAAAAATATATATATACCTATCTTTATTCCTTCGTGAATTATTATGGGCACCTGTATGGTCGTGATACGGTTCTTTTATTTCTCCTTTGTGGATATTATCTATTCTTTTACCTTAATTATTTGCCTTTCCTTTGTGAACCTTAGTGTCCTTGGTGGTTAATTCTTTATAATCCAGCTTGCTGAGGTAAAATGAGGACTGCAGATAGGACCTTCCATGAATCCGACGATAGAATCCCACCAATTTTCCTCCGGGCAATGGCTGGAAATTGCCCAGGGGGACATCACGGCCGAGAACACCGATGCAATTGTCAACGCCGCCAATCGCTACCTGGAACATGGAGCCGGGGTGGCAGGCGCTATCGTCCGCAAAGGTGGCCCGCAGATCCAGTCTGAGAGCCGGCAGTGGGTGCTGGAGCATGGCCTGGTCAGCCATGCAGCGCCGGCTTATACCCATGCGGGGAACCTGCCCTGCCGCTATGTGATCCATGCTGTTGGGCCGGTGTGGGGTGAGGGCGATGAAAGCAACAAGCTGGATGCCGCAGTGAATGGATGTTTAGAAGTAGCAGAGCGGCTTGGCTTGAGCTCAATTGCCTTTCCTGCCATCTCCACGGGTATTTTTGGCTTTCCAAAACAGGAGGCGGCCAGGGTGATGCTCAAAAGTATCCATCATTACATAGTGACCAACCCCACCTCCAGCCTGAAGCTCATCCGCTTAGTGCTGTATGACGAGGCTACCCTGCAGGTATTCAGTGACACGTTGGAGCACGATGATCATCTCCATACATAATCCCAGGGTGCAGGAAGTCCGGAAATTATTAACCCAGGCTAAAGAACGACGCGAACAGGGTGCATTTGTCGTTGAGGGGGTGCGCCTGACGGAAGAAGCCTTGCGGGCAGGTTGGAAAGCCCGGCTGGTTTTGTATACCGCCAGGCTTGACGAGCGAGGCATGCACGTTGTTCATAGCTATGCCTCACTTGGCTTGCCTGTTGAGGAAGTAAGCGAAGGTGTGATGAAGTCCGTCAGTGAGACAGAATCTCCTCAAGGATTAATGGCGGTCTTAGAACAGAAGACACAGCCCAGCCCGCCCGCTTTGGATTACGTGCTGATCCTGGATGGCATGCGGGACCCGGGCAACCTGGGTACAATCCTGCGGACTTCGGCTGCAGCCGGAGTGCAGCTCGTATTGCTCGCTCCCGGGTGTGTGGATGCCTGGTCTCCGAAGGTGCTGCGCTCCGGGATGGGCGCTCACTTCCGCCTAGCCCTCCAAAGCCATGATTGGCAGGCAATTAAAAGGATGATAAAAAGCTCCAGGCATGGGGTAAGGGTCTATCTGGCCGATGCTGCCGGAGAAGTTCAATACACACAGGCGAATTTTCGAGAGCCGCTGGCAATCATCGTGGGGGGAGAAGCAGCTGGTGCAGGCTCTGAATCTGCTGCCCTGGCCGATGAGAAGGTATATATCCCCATGCCAGGCGGCAGCGAGTCGCTTAATGCAGCCGTTGCGGCGGGAATTCTCCTGTTTGAGGTTGCCCGTCAGCGCCTGGGATGATTATGTGTAACAAGTTATGTTAAAATTGGTTGGTAATGAGCATCCCTAAAAATTTCCCTCCTGAGCGCAACTCCCTGGTGCATGCCGAACACCGGCGTGAAGTGAAGCGCCAGATCTATATTCCGGTAATTATCGGGCTGCTGGTGATTTTGGCAGGAGTCATTGCGATCATCGTATATGGCCTTCAGGCCGGGGCAAATTTGCGTAGATGGGCGGATGTCTCGATTATCTGGCTGATCATCCCTGCCATGTTTATGGGATTGCTCCTTGTGTTGGTAGTAATGGCTGCTTTGTATGGCATCACACGGTTGTTGGGCATCCTTCCGGGCTATTCTAAGATCGTCCAGGATTATTTTGATCAGGTAGGCGCGAAAGTATCCCAGGTCACCGATGGTGTTGTCGAGCCGTTTTTGAAAGCGCGCAGTACGTGGGCTGTCGTCAAACGTAGGGACCGAATATTATCCCCTCGTGATCACGACAGGTGAAGTTTCTGGAAAAGGCTGTATCCTTATAAAAGTCATTCATTTCAAGAAAGGAATCATCCATGGATGCTCAGGATAATATCATTGCTGAACAGAACCAGCTCACAGAGGTCGATACCGCCTGGACCGGGAAAATCCTGGCTATTGGCGGGGTGCTTGGGGCACTGACCGGCCTGGCTGCAGCCTACTTGCTGGTTCAACGGTCCAAGAAAATGGGTGAGCGGCCGACTCTGGAATTAGGTGAGGGTATCAAGCTGGGGGTCTTGTTGTTTGGCTTGCTGCGCAACATCGCCTTGCTTGGCGATCGCGAATAAGCAATTCAGCTCCCAACATCAATCCCATAAGGCTCGCCTTATGGGATTTTAATTTAAACCTGCTTGACAGGTTCATAGAACGGATTAAAATATGAACGATCGTTCGTTTTATTCAGGGGAGGCCCGGTATGGCTGCTTCTGCTCTGCCACGCGGCGAGCTAACCCGTAACGCTATCTTGCAAGCTGCCCATGACCTGTTCATCCGGCAGGGATATCATGGCACTACCATGCGCCAGATCGCCCAAGGGGCTCATCTGGCCCTGGGTGGTCTCTACAACCATTTTCCCTCCAAGGAGAAGGTATTTGAGGCGGTATTTTTAACCTTTCACCCCTATCATGAAGTCTTGCCATTGATTGCCGCAGCCCGGGGTGACGACTTGGCGCAGCTGGTGCAGGATGCCTTCCAGCGCATGCGCCAGGCTTTCAAGGATCGGCCTGATTTCATGAACTTGATGTTCATCGAGATGGTCGAGTTTAATAGTATCCACGCCAGGCAGCTTTACGGCCAGCTTTTTCCTCAGGGCGTGCAGATCATGCAGCGGCTCACCAGTGCATATCCAGAACAATTGCGCCATATTTCGGCACCCATGGTGGTACGCACCTTTTTAGGTGTGTTTTTTGGTTATTACCTTACGGAAACAGCCTTCACTCCGGCAGTTCCGCTGGCATTTCAAGAGAATGCCATGCAGTTCTTTGTGGATATCTACCTGCATGGCATCCTTGCTGCAACTGATGTAAGTTGACCGATTCTCGCGCACAGTTATAAAGGCGATACTATGTTCAACTCACGGCTCCGTTCTCTCATCCGCAAAGAATTTATCCAGATTCGGCGCGACAAACGCACCCTTATCCTGGTGCTGATCATCCCGATTATGCAGTTATTCCTGATGGGCTACGCAGCTACCAATGACGTACGCAATGTGCCGCTGGCAGTATTTGATCAGGATCGCGGCTCAGAAGCCCGCTCCCTGCTGGATGCTTACCGCGCTGCCGACTATTTCACCATCACCTATGAAGCGGGTTCCGAAGATGAGTTGCGTGACCTGGTGGATCGTGGTAAAGCGCGCGCCGGGTTGATCATTCCTCCCAATTACTCCGACAAAATCCAGGCAGGTGAGACAGGCCAGGTAATGTTCGTCCTGGATGGTTCGGACCCGACCATAGCTTCCACGGCCCTTTCGTCAGCCCGGCTGATTGGCCAGGCATATTCAACCCAGATCCTGGAAGATCGCCTCGCCGCGCGTGGTCAGGCAGCCGCAATCCAGCCACCCGTACAGGCGAATACCACCGTGTGGTACAACCCCGATCTGGTCAGTGCGTACTTCATGATCCCGGGTGTGATCGGGATGATCCTGTTTGCCCTGACGTCGATCCTAACCGCCAGCGCCATTGTGCGTGAGCGCGAGCGCGGCACGATCGAGCAGCTCATTGTGACCCCCATTCGTCCCTGGGAGCTGGTGGTGGGCAAACTATTGCCTTACGTAATCCTGGCTTTTGTGAATGCATTCGAAGTGATGGCATTGGGGCATTACTGGTTCAAGGTGCCTAATAACGGTAGTTTGCTGCTGCTATTCGGGGCTTCGCTCTTGTTCTTGTTATCCAGCCTGGGGATCGGTCTGCTGGCATCCACCATCGCGAACACCCAGCAAGAAGCGATGCTGACCGTCTGGATGCTTTTGCTTCCCAGCATCTTCCTGGCTGGCTTCTTTTTCCCGCTGCAAGCCATGCCGAAGGTCTTACAGTGGATCTCGTATATTTTCCCCTTGCGTTATTATCTGGTGATCATCCGTTCCCTAATGATCAAAGGTGCAGGGCTTTCGGCATTTCGAGCAGACCTGATTGCCCTGGCGGTTTTTGGGGTTGCCATCATGAGCCTGGCCGCGATGCGCTTTCGTAAAAGGCTGGATTAATGGACTGTGTTTAGGAGGTTATTATGAAAGTTGGACGCATTGTTCTACTCATCCTTGTCATTGCAGCGATCGTGGTGGCCGCTTACTGGTATGTGACCACCCAAACTTCCCCGGCAACCATCACCGCCCTTACCGGCTCGGGCACAGTTGAGACCACTGAGGTGGCAATCTCGCCTGAGATCAGTGGAAAAGTAGTGGACGTTATGGTTAAAGAAGGTGATTCAGTAAAGACTGGCGAGACCTTGTTCAAGCTGGATGACACCTTGCTGGCTGCCCAGCGTAAACAAGCCCAAACCAACCTGGAAGCTGCTCAGGCTAGCCTGGATGCCGCCGACACCGCTCTGACCGCCACCCAGGCAGGGGTCACCACAGCCCAAGCTCAGTATGATCTGGTGCTGGCGAATGCCCGCCTTCAAGCTCAACCCGCCCAAAACTTGTCGTGGGTTCAGCCACAGCCTTCCGAGTTTGACCAGCCTGTTTGGTATTTCACCCATACTGAGGAGATTTCTGCTGCCCTAAAAGAGGTCAATACTGCTTCGGATGCTTTGAATACTGCCAAAACGAATTTCAGCTCGATGTTGTCAGGTGGTGTGTACACCAACCTTACAGCTGCAGAAGAGCGCCTGGCACAGGCTCAGAGTACTTTCCTGGATGCTAAAACTGTACGTGATCAAGCCCAGGCACAAAATAACCAGTCATTACACGATGTTGCCAAGCAAGCTTACGAATCTGCCAAGGCAGAATTGGAAGCTGCTCAACAGTCTTACGATGATCTACTCACCTCTCAGGAGGCTTCAGACGTGCTGGAAGCCCGTGCCAAGCTGGCTTCTGCTCAGCGGCGCTATGACACCGCCGTCAATCGCTATAACTCGCTGCTCACCGGTGAATATTCTTTGGCGGTAGAGGTTGCTGCAGATACCCTGGCTCAAGCCCAGGCGAATGTAACGGCCGCTGAATCAAAGGTCACGCAAGCGCAGAAGGCGATTAATCAGGCCCAATCCGCCATTGACCTGATCGATGCCCAGCTTGGAAAGTTGGTGGTTACGGCTCCTCAGGATGGTGTGGTCCTGACCCGCAGCATTGAGCCTGGTGAAGTGGTCGTTGCAGGTGCAGCTGCTCTTACCCTTGGCCAGCTGGATAACCTGAAAATCACTGTCTACATACCCGAGAACCGCTATGGCGAGATCAGGTTAGGTGATACCGCCGATGTAAAAGTTGATTCCTTTCCCAACCAGACCTTCACCGCAATCATTAACCGCATAGCCGATCAAGCGGAGTTTACCCCCCGCAATGTCCAGACCGCGGAGGGACGTCAGACCACAGTCTATGCGGTTGATTTGGCTGTCAAGAACCCGGCTGGCCAGCTTAAACCAGGCATGCCGGCGGATGTGGTTTTCAATCCATAACACTATCATTTTCGTAAACTTATGCCCCCCCATATCCTGGTCTCGCACCTCTCCAAATCTTTCGGCAGCACACATGCCGTCGATGACCTTAGCTTGCATGTGGAAGCGGGTGAGATTTTTGGGTTGATTGGTCCGGATGGGGCTGGGAAAACCACCACCATGCGCCTGCTGTGTGGTGCCTTGCTGCCCGATAGCAAGCAAGATAGAGCGCAGGCGCTGATCCATATCGTGGGGGTAGACATATTTCGCCAAACTGACCAGGCGCGTGCCCAGTTGGGCTATCTTCCTCAACGCTTCTCAATGTATGAAGAGCTGACCGTGTTGGAAAACCTGCGTTTCTTTGCGGAGGTGCGCGGCCTTTCGGAATCTGACTGGAAACCACGCTGTATGCAGATCCTGGAATTTGTCGGGCTGGCAGATTTTATTAACCGCCGTGCGGGGCAGCTTTCAGGCGGGATGCGCCAGAAGCTGGGGCTGGCTGCCGCGCTGGTTCATTCACCCAGGGTGCTACTGCTCGACGAACCCACCACTGGGGTTGATCCGGTCACCCGCCAGGATTTCTGGCAGCTCATCATCCGCCTTGTTGCGGAAGGGAGTGTCGCCGTATTGGTCAGCACCCCGTATATGGATGAGGCTGGGCGCTGTGCCCGGGTGGGGTTTATGCGCCAGGGGAAGATCCTGCTTGAAGGTAAGCCTGATGAGCTTCGCGCTAAGTTGGATGGGCGCATTATCGAGGTGCATGGAGAGCCGCTCCAGATATTGCGAGAAATAGCCCGTTCAGATCCTCGCGTAGAAGATGCCCAGATGTTTGGCGACCGGCTGCACCTGCGTGTGCAGCCTGGTTCTACCCAGGCAGTGATGGAAAACCTGCAGGTAGTCATCCCTACCAGAGGTGGTCGTCTCAGCATGCTGCGCTCAACCACCCCTCAATTGGAAGACGTTTTTATTGATCTGCTTGAAGGTCAGTCGGCCCAGGGGCTTGGTTAAAAGGAGCGGTGAGGCGTGCCAGATGAAGTGATCATTGCCCATAATCTCACAAAGCGGTTCGATGGCTTCACCGCGGTTGACCACATATCTTTCAGCATCAAGGCTGGTGAGGTGGTGGGCTACCTGGGCCCTAATGGGTCGGGGAAGACCACTACCATGCGCATGCTGTTGGGTCTGTTGCTTCCCAGTGAAGGTGATGCTTCGGTGCTTGGTTATGATATTGTGCGACAATCTGAGCAGGTACGCGCCAACGTCGGCTATATGTCTCAAAAATTTGCTTTGTACCACGACCTGACGGTTGGGGAGAACCTGGCATTTTATGCTGGTGTATACGGGGTCAATCAACCCACCCGTTTGGCTGAAGTGCTGGATCTGATCGGATTGAAGGCTCAGCAATCTGAAATGGTCAGCGACCTGTCCACGGGCTGGAAGCAGCGCCTGGCACTCGGTACGGCTATTGTCCACAAGCCGCGCTTGTTGTTTTTAGATGAGCCCACCTCCGGGGTTGACCCAACCGCCCGGCGTGCATTTTGGGATCTAATTTACACAGTTGTGGCTGAGGGAGTGACGGCCCTGGTGACCACCCACTACATGGATGAAGCCGAATATTGCGGTAGGGTGGGAATCATGCGGGACGGCCAGCTATTGGCAATGGACAGCCCTTCTGCCCTCAAGCGTAGTGCCTTACCAGGGATAGCCTGGGATGTGTTTGCCACACCGCTTCTACCTGCCTTGGATGCTCTCGAGCACTGTCCATGTGTGCTGCGCGCTGGCCTCACTGCTGATCACCTGCGAGCTATCACGGCTCACGATATAGATGCTACTATTTTGCAGCGTACCCTGTCTGAGGCGGGCATTCAGGTAGAGCGCCTTGAGCCGGTGGAACCCACGCTGGAGGACGTCTTCCTGGCCTTGGCGGATATTAAAGTCGACGGTCCCGCTGCCCCGAGCTAAATTTCCTGTGGCATTTCGCCCATAATTGAATAATATTAAATCGATACTTGAATATATTCAATTTTTATATTGAATATATTAATATAATTGTTGACAATATTCAATTATTGTGTATAATATTGAATAGAAACAGACAGCGTATACTCGCCAAAGGAGGCTGTTATGTTTGAGATGATGATAGCTGAAAAATTGGTCATGGAAATAAAAAGTTCTCGCACCATTGTTGAATCGGAGCATTTGTTGGGCAAGCCGATGCGAATCAAGGCATCTCTAACCGATCGCTTTCTTTCCAACCTCGGTCGGGTAATGGTTGATCTTGGATTCAGGCTGATCGATCGCTCCTGTGCCACGAAGGCGGCCGAGCCAGCGCCTGCTCCGAACTTCCTGATCATGCTGTAGGCTGGGAGAGAGAAACTGCCGATGGACAACATTCAAAAAGTATCCTTTGGAGGTGAATTGAGATGAATACATTACCTACGCGCTGCCCGCTTTGTGGCGGTGAACTCACCGTGACGCGCATCTACTGCCAGGATTGCGATACCACCATCGAAGGACGCTTCACGGGAGGTCCGTTCTCACAGCTCACCCAGGAACAGCTTTCCTTCGTCGAAACATTTATGCGTTGTGAAGGCAAGATAACCCGCATGGAAGTTGAGCTAGACCTTTCATATCCTACGATCCGCAACCGCCTCCATGAGGTCATCCGTGCCTTGGGGTATGAGCCGGGTGGTGAGGAGCCTATCACCGGGTTGAGCGACAAGGAACGCCAGCGCATCTTAGAAGATCTTGACCAGGGTGTCATCAGCGCTGAAGAAGCCATGCGTTTGTTACAAGAAAGTGAGAAGTGACCATGGACAAGCAATTTACCGCTACCAGTGCTTCACCTCATGTGGTGCTCAACATCAGTGGAGACCTGCGCCTCAAAGGGCAGGATGCCTCTGAGGTCGTGGCAAAGTCCGAGGATCCGGAAGCTCTTTCCATGGAGGTCAATGGCGATCAGGTGGTTATCCGCAGTACCAATGACTGCACCGTGCGTGTCCCACGTTCTGCGGTAGTGGAAGTCCAGGCAGTCCACGGGGACGCCACCATAAAAGCATTGGACGATGGTTTGTCCATCGATGCAGTTGATGGGGACCTGGAGCTGCGCAACGTGGGTACCACCCAGATCGGTAGGCTAGCCGGCGACCTGGCTGCCAAGAATGTGGATGGCAATCTTATCATCGACAATGCGATGGGAGAGGCAACCTTGCGGAGTATCCAGGGAGACTTTACCACGACCGGGCGCATCTACGGCAACCTGACCCTTAAAGATGTGGGGGGGAGTGCCAAAGCCGCCTCGAACGGAAACATCATGCTACACCTGGACCCCGCGCCAGGCCATGTATACGAATTCGACTGTTTTGGCAACCTGTTCTGCCGCTTACCCACCGATGCCAGCGTTGAGATCAGTGTACCCAAGGCTGCTCAGGTGATGGTCAGCCTCCCGGGAATCCATGCTTTAGCTCCGGTGCAAGCCCCATATGCCCTCACCCTGGGTGAGGGAGATGCCCAGCTGACCCTGACTGCCAAAGGAAACCTCACCCTAGACACCCATGCCCCTGACTGGGATATGGAGGATTTTGATATCGATGTAGACAGTGAAGTCAATGGCATGGCCGATGCAGTCAGCCAGCAGATTTCCCAACAGGTTGACTTGCAGGTCCGCATGATTGAAGACCAGCTCAATGCTCAGTTATCCAGCCTGAGCATGCGGCTGAGCGGAGCAAAATTGAGTGAAAATCAAGCCCGACGGATCGAAGAGCGTGCCCGTGAAACCAGCCAGCGGGCTGCTGAGCGTGCCCAGGAGCGCGTCCGCCGGGCACAGCAGAGAATGGAACAAAAACTTGCAGCCGCCCAACGCAAGATGGAGATGAAAGCTCAGGCTCATGAGCGTGCTGCTCGCCATAACCGGGGTGGTTGGACTTTTAGCATTCCAACCCCACCTGCCCCACCTGCTCCACAAAGTGACCCGGTGACTGAAGATGAGCGCTTGATGATCCTACGCATGCTTGAACAGAAGAAGATCGGCATGGAAGAGGCTGAGCAGTTGCTGAATGCATTGGAAGGTAAATCATAGCACGTCGAGTCTCCCGCACCCTGTCCATTCGTTGGACCATGCGGTGAAAGGTGAACGAGAAAATGCCGAACGAAGTTGAACGACTACAAATCTTAGAAATGATCGAGAAGGGCGTCATCACGGCCGAAGAGGGCGTCAGGCTGCTCAACTCGCTCCAAGATGAATCGGAAGGAGCGGAGACGCCAGAAATGCCTGCTTCCGTTTCTTCTGTAAACGAGCCTTTGCCCGAGCCTGACGTCACCGTGGAGGAACCCAGGCCGGAGACGCAGAGATCAACCGTCACAACCGATTTTGCCAGCGAGACCCGCAAATGGCGCCGTTGGTGGTGGATACCGCTCAGCATTGGGATTGTCATCACCGTAGTTAGCGGTTTACTCATGTACACAGCCTACCAGAATAGCGGGTTCGGCTTTTGGTTTGCCTGCTTATGGTTTCCCCTCCTGCTTGGTGTGATCATTATCAGCCTGGCCGCCACCAGCAGGACGACACGCTGGCTGCATGTCAGGGTCCACCAGGAACCCGGGGAATGGCCGCGCACGATTGCCATCAGTCTGCCGATCCCCATCCGCTTCACTGCCTGGATATTGCGGCTTGTCAAACCACATATCGATAACTTTGATAATGCCAACCTGGATGAGTTAGTCCTTGCCCTCGAAAAGACTTCGCCAGAACAGCCAATTTACGTCAAAGTGGACGAGGGCGATACTGGTGAAAAAGTGGAAGTGTACATCGGATAAAAAGCACTGATTGGACTTGGTTATTTTATTCAGCTGTCATGATCTAACAAGGAGGTCGGAATGGCCACAACAGAAGAACGAATGAGAATATTGCGAATGATCCAGGAAGGGAAGATTACCGCTGAGGAAGGTGCCAGATTGCTTTCAGCCTTGCGGGACAGCCGCAAAGAAGCCCGCCCGGTGGTAACCACCAGTCGTTCCGGGAAGGGCATGCTGCGCGTACGTGTCACCGACATGATCACCGGTAAAGCCAAGGTCAACGTGAACCTGCCCCTGGGCCTGGTGGACGCGGGCATGAACATCGCCAGCCAGTATGCGCCAGACGTGAACTTCAGCCAAATTGCGGATGCCATCCGTTCAGGGCAGATGGAAGGAAAGATCGTGGATGTGGTGGACGAGGAAGACGGAGAGCATATCGAAGTCTTCATCGACTAAACCAAAACCAGGGCTTCATAGTATGACTATATGTGGAGATCAATATGTCCGACGAAACCATTGATAAAACCTTTCAAGTAACCGACCCCGCCCGGTTCGTAATCTCCAACGTGCGTGGCCTGATCACTATCCAACCTGGCGAGGCAGGTTCGATCCAGGTCAGAGCTGAGCTGCATAGTAGCGTGGACAGCGATAAGAATTACGTGGAAATGATCCAGGATGCCGATGGAACCGTCAGGGTTGAAACTCGTTCATCCACAGGCTTCTTTGGGTTCCATTCTCACCACCCCCGGGTGGATTATTTCGTCCGGGTTCCTCAAGGTATTCATTTGGAAGCATCCTGCGTGAGCAGTAATCTCAAGGTAAGTGAGCTGGAAGGTGCTTTTAAGCTGAAGACGATCAGCGGAGATATCGACTTGGTCGGGATCAGCGGTCCCCTAAAGCTTGGTGCAGTGAGTGGTGATATCACCGGCTCACGCTTGAGTGGTGTGCTCGATTTGGATACTGTCTCGGGCCGTGCGCGCCTGACTGACTCGAGTTTCCCTTCTGCCGATGCCTCTACGGTGAGTGGCGACCTGCTCCTGCAAACCGCCATTTCCGAAGGTCCCTACCTGTTCAGCTCGGTTTCAGGCGATGTAAAGATGATTGTGCCTCCTGATTCGCGTTGCTCCGTAGAGCTGAACAGCGTCAGTGGCAGCATCCGTTCTTCCCTGCCTGCCACGGCTGCCCGTATGGGGCATGGATTGAAAGTCACGCAGATACAAGGTGGTGGAACCAGCGTGCGCCTCAAAAGTGTCTCGGGGGGTGTCTCCATTGAGACTGAAGGCGTTCCTGCGACAGCTGTGCCTTCTACAGAGCCTGCCATGGAAAGCACTTTCCCTTCAATTCCACCCATTCCTCCCATCCCTCCGATTCCTCTCGACCCTGGCCAACCAGCTCCAGAACCACCTGCTGAGCAGCTAAGCACCTCGGAGATCCTGCAGCGCATCGAGCGCGGTGAATTGACCGTTGATGAAGCGATCGAACTAATGAAAGGCGACTCATAACCACATCATTCTAGTAATTACAACGCCCCATAGGTTATAATTCGGGGCGTTTCTTGTTAAGTGAGTACGTTACTTCCTATGAGCCTCCCACCAACCCATCCTGAACAGTCTGCTTCGAATCGCCCTGGGGGTATGTTTGGCTTTACCATCGTCTGGATTGGCCAGATCATCTCCTTACTTGGCACCAGCATGACTGGTTTTGCCATGACCATCTGGGCATACCAGAAGACGAATTCAGCCACTGCTTTGGCTATGGTCGGGTTCTTCTTCGTTGCTCCCATGCTCATTGCCTCACCATTTGCAGGTGCCCTGGTGGACCGCTCCAACCGCAAGATGATGATGATGGTGAGTGATGTCGCCTCCGGGATAGCCACGATCATTATCCTCATACTGTATACAACTGGTCGCCTGGAGATCTGGCACCTGTTTATCACCAGTGCCTTCCAGGGTGTGTTCCAATCCTTCCAGTGGCCGGCTTATTCGGCTGCCATATCCACCATGATCCCCAAGAAGCAGTATGGGCGTGCCAATGGCATGCTCTCGCTGGCCGACACTGCTTCAAATATCTTCGCCCCTATCCTGGCCGGCGCATTGATCGGGATCATCGGCGTGAGTGGCATCCTGTTGATCGATATCGTCACTTTTTCCCTGGCCATTAGTGCCCTGCTGCTGGTGCATATCCCTCAACCCAAAATTACCGCGGAAGGTCTTAAGGCCCGTGGCAGCATCCTGAAAGAAGCGGCTTTCGGGTTTGTCTACATCTGGAACCGGCCCTCGTTGCTGGCCCTTCAGATTGTCTTCCTGATGGGTAATTTCTTTGTTGGTATTCCCGGGGCAGTTGAGGCCGCCATGATCCTTGCCAACACCGGCAGCAACGAAAAAGCCCTGGCTGCAGTAAATTCGGCCGGCGCGATCGGAGGCGTGATCGGTGGCCTGGTGATGAGTGCCTGGGGAGGTCCAAAACGGCGCGTGCACGGGGTGCTGTTGGGCTGGTTCGTTGCCAGCCTGTTAGGCAGCGTGCTGATGGGCTTCAGTCGCACTATTCCATTTTGGGTCATTTCAGCCTTTCTGGGGATGTTCTTCGCACCCATCATCAATGGTTCCAACCAGGCCATCTGGCAAGCCAAGGTGCCTCCCGACCTGCAGGGAAAAGTATTTTCAATTCGCCGGCTGATCGCCTGGTTTGTCAGCCCCCTGGCTATGCTGATCGCCGGTCCTCTGTCGGATAAAGTACTTGAGCCGGCCATGCGCGATCCCCAAAGCACTCTGGCCACTTCGGTAGGCTGGGCTGTAGGCATCGGCCCTGGGCGTGGGATGGCGCTGCTATTTATTATTGGAGGAATCATTGCTGCTTTGGTTGGGTTAAGTGGCTACGTTTTCCGCAACCTGCGCGATGTCGATACCCTGATGCCCGATCATGACACCCTGCCTGAGGTGATTCCTCCCGACACGCGTTTGCCCCGCTTGCAGCAACTGCTGGAGGAGCGCAATCAATGGGTACTCCAGCCCGCTTCACCCGAGCGCGAGCTGGCCCTGAAAGCAATTACCAGCTCCTTGCGCCAGCTTGGTCAAGGCCAGGCTGGGCAGTTGGTTGGGAATTACGACCCACTAAGCGGGGAGGACGCTTAACTTCCGCTCGAGCACCACTGCGGCGGTCGTGTCGTCAGCATGCACCGTATCGCCTTCATAGTGTACGATCGTGCGCCAGCCCATGTCGATCCAAAACCTCAGGGCTGGCCAGTTTTTTAAGCATACCTTCAGCCAGATGGCTTCATATTCCCCCAGCTGTTTGAACTGGTCCCAGATTCCATAAGCCAGTTCCGAGCCGTAGTGGTTCTTTTGGAAATGCGGGTGGACCACGAACATCGATATCCATACCCGGTGCGGCATGGGAGCGTCGTGGAAAAGGTGAAAATACCCGATAATATCCTTGCCCCCCCGCAGAAACACGCTTTGCATTTTGAATATATCTTTGGCTGTGTGATTTAACCCCAGGCTTTTCGATACCAGCTTGATAAATGCTTCCTCAGTTTCTTCGTAGAAACTGCTGTCCCATGCACCCACATATGAACACGCATTGAATACATTTTGCAGGTGGGGGACGTCTTCCATGTTCGCATCTCTTACCGTTAATCGTTCGGTTCCCCAGCTTGCCGGTAAAACTTTCATGCTCCCATCCCTCTAAAGCATTTTTATGGAATTAGCTTTTTATTTCTGCATTGCACACCACTTCACGTGTCATTGTATACCAAGATGCTTAAAATAATCTGTAAAATAGTTAAACCTTTTTCGCAACATCCATACGGCACCAGGCATATAAGGCATCATATACATCAAACTGGTGGGCCAGGTTTTCATTATCTTCGGGGAAACGCAGGCTGAAGCCGCTGGCGATCGCTTCCAGCCCGCGGGCGAGCGGGTCTGTGTCAATATCCTCACTGATGTCGGCTGCATGCACGATTTTCGCCAGCCTGAGCAGCCCTGGCTCTTTGAGCCCATATTTCAAGATGATGGACTCGAACGAACATCTGCCTTCGTGATGGCCAAGTTCTACCCCCGGTGCATCGAAGGGGATTGCATCCATCTCAGCAACCACCTTCTCAATCTGGCTTGTGGGTACAAATAAGAAGTCTGCTTCGCTATCAATGAAGCGCGTGACCAACCACGGGCAGGCTATGCGGTCAACATGAACGTGTGAACGGGTTACCCAAAGCATGGTAAACTTCCTCTCTTTTCTAGTAATTATACACTCCCCATTTTAATCATCGCAGCCTATAATGATTTTTACTTCAGCCTGAGCGCTGGAGATAATTTTTATTGTTAGTTAGGAGCTAGATTTGACCCCCATTCAGCTCGTATTATCATACGCAAAGCGATATAGGCTGGTGCTTACCATCACGATCCTCAGCACCTTGTTGCTGGTAGCTGTGCAGCTGGCTGTGCCGTTGATCATCCGTAGCCTGATCGCGGATGTCACCAACACAAACATCACTCCGGCATCCTATACACTGATCACTGCACTGGCGTTGGCTGCGCTAGGCGTTTACATTCTTCGAGGCCTCATGCAGTTCTTACGGTCGTACATGGCCCATCTGGCGGGCTGGGGGGTGGTGGCTGATGTACGAAAGCACATCTACGAACACCTGCAGGCCCTCTCTTTACGGTATTACGAAGACAAGCAGACTGGCCAGCTGATGAGCCGGGTGATTAATGATACCGAACTGTTCGAACAGCTCATCTCGCATGCCATCCCTGATGTGATTGTCTCCGTCATCACCCTAGTGGGTGTGACGGCGGTGATGATGACCATGAACTGGCGCCTGACCTTACTCTCCATGATTCCCATCCCGTTGGTTCTGCTTTCCTTAAGGATCTACGCCCGCTATGTACGCCCGGCTTTCCGCGAGCGACAGAAAGAATTAGGAAACCTGAATGCCATCCTGAATGATTCCATCTCTGGCATCCGTGAGGTCAAAGCCTTCACCCGCGAAGAGGAAGAAATGAAGCGCGTCGATCAAGGCATCAACCGCTACCGTACCAGCCTGCTCGGGGCGCTTAAGCTGATGGCCATCTTCCAGCCCTTCATCGAGTTTACCTCCTCGATGGGTGTGCTGATCGTGATCTATTTTGGTGGCAGACTGGCTCTCCAGGGCATTCTTTCTGTAGAAGACCTGGTAGCTTTCTTCCTGTACCTGGATATTTTCTACCAGCCGGTGCGTAACCTGAGCAACGCCTGGGAACAAATCCAGGGATCGCTGGCAGGTGCTGACCGTGTCGCTGACTTGCTGGCAGAGCGACCCGAGATCATGAACTCCACAGAAGCCATGTCTTTGGAAGGGCGTGCGATTGGGAACATCTCCCTCCAAAATGTGAACTTCGAGTATTCGCCCGATACACGCGTGCTCGAGGATATCAACCTGGAAATCCTTGCTCACCAGGTGGTGGCACTGGTTGGTCCAACTGGTGTAGGCAAGTCTACCCTGGTTAGCCTCATCCCGCGTTTCTATGACGTCACTTCCGGCTGCATCACTCTGGATGGCGCTGATATCCGCAGCTATACACTGGAAAGCCTGCGCCAGCAGGTCAGCATAGTCCTGCAGGATGTGTTCCTGTTCCACGGCTCGGTGCGTGAGAATATCCTGTTTGGGCGTCCGAACGCATCTGAGCAGGAAGTCATCGCCGCAGCGAAGGTCGCCAATGCGGATGGTTTTATCAACGAGCTCGCCGATGGTTACGATACTTTAGTGGGGGAACGCGGGGTGAAACTCTCTGGGGGGCAGAAGCAGCGCCTTTCCATCGCCCGCGCCGTGCTCAAGGATGCCCCCATCCTGATCCTGGATGAGGCCACCTCTTCAGTGGATACGGAGACCGAGCTGCTCATCCAACAAGCCCTGGAGCGCTTAATGGTCGGTCGCACAACCATCATCATCGCTCACCGGCTATCCACCATCCGCAACGCTGATAAGATCGTGGTGCTGGAAGGACGGCAGATCCAGCAGGTGGGCACGCATACCGAGCTGATGGCTCAAGACGGCCTCTACCGCCGCTTGAATACTGTCCAGAACCAGCTTGAGGCCCCTGATAAGCTCATTGAGCCTTACGCTATCTCCGCTTCTTGACTTTTTTGCCATTGCAAGGCTTGTTATCTAAGCTGGCTGTGACAATTTTCTCCATACAACATCGCTCAATTATGTATCGGATGTCAGCTGGGCAATCTTGTGATAGGAAGATTGCTTTGTCGTTCGGTCAGAAAATCATTGACCTCACTCCCCGCAAAGATACGCGGCTGTCATTGCGAGGCCGGCGGTTTTTGCCGGCCGTGGCAATCTCCTCTATAGAACATTGCTCAATTATGAATAGCACATCGGTTGGGCAATCTTGTTACAGGAAGACTGCTTCATCGCAGAAACCGCTCCTTACAGTGACACCAGCATCACTCCGTCCGGGTCACCTTGTGCAAAGCCCGGGGTTGGTCGGGGTCGAATCCACGCGCGATGGTTAAGTGATAAGCTAGCAGCTGCCCGGGCAGGATGGCTGGGATGGGGCTGAGCCACTCGGGAAGACCTTTGGGTACAGGGATGAAGGTATCCTGGCCTGGTTGGTGCCCTTCTAGGGGAGCGTCGCCGATGGTGACCAGCCGGGCACCTCGAGCGCGCAGGGTGGCACCCAATGCAGTCAGCTCTTCTCTGAAGGTATCTCCGATGGAGATGATGTTCACCGGGAAGCCTTCATCCACGATGGCGATCGGGCCGTGTAAGAAATCAGCCGAAGAGTATGGTTCAGCCTGGATGTTAGCCAGCTCCTTGCATTTCAATGCAATCTCATGAGCTGTAGAATAGTTAAATCCTCGCCCGATAAAGATCGTATGGTCTGATGCTGCGAGGACTTGAGCTGCTTCACGCGCCTGCGCCTCGGATTTTAGCGCCTCAGCCAGCGCTCCTGGGACTGCTTCCAGCAGGCCGAGCTGGTTCGGAGTGCCTTTCAGGCACAATGCCAGCATGGCCAGGGCGGCCAGCTGGGCTGTGTAGGTTTTCGTGGCTGCCACGCTGGTCTCACGGCCCACCCCCAGACCGATTATATATTCAGCCGTCTGTGCCAACGGCGAGTCCAGATCATTGGTGATGGCAATGGTCGGAACTCCCTGGCGGTGGCCTTCTTCGAGCACACTGACGATATCCGGCGACTGGCCTGATTGCGATATGCCGATCACCAAAGACCCTGCCAGCCGAGGTGGAGATTGGTAACGCGTGAATAGCGAAGGTGCTGCCAGAGCCACCGGAAGGCAGTTGAGCGCCCCCAGGATGTATTGGCCGTAGCGTGCAGCGTTATCAGATGTGCCGCGCGCCGCCAGCAGGGCATATGAGAAGCTGCGCGGCGAGAGCTGCTGGGAGATGCGCGTCACACGCTCCGCCTCGGTTTCCAGCATGCGTTGGATGGCTGCCGGCTGTTCATAGATTTCTTTGAGAAGCTGCGATTTTAGGGAAAGGGCGGTCATTTTATGATCTCATGCTGGGGGTGGCTGCCCAGTTTTTCCAGAACTGTGGCAGGTAAATCCGGTTGGTTACCAGCATGTCATCCAACACAGCCTGGACGCAGTCAGCGGAGGGCCCCAATGGATGGGCAAGCAGGGCCTTGAAGGCTGCAGATCTGTCGCCGTGAACGGCGGCTTCCACGGTGAGCAGCTCGTAAGATTTGACCTGTGCCAGCAGACCAAAGCATACCTCGGGCAGTGGTTCGGTTGGCATGGGATGGACACCGCTTTTATCCACCAGGCAGGGCATCTCCAGCACCCAATCTTCCGGCCAGCCTTTCACCGTGCCGCGGTGGGCAGTATTAACAATGTGGGTTTCACTCAGGTTGTTATGATGGGCGTTCAATAACTGGGTGGCGACTGTGGAATAATATGCCCCGCCACGCTGCAATAAATCGGCTGGTGGAGAGGTGAGAGATGGGTCGGCATACTGCCTGAGCAAGTCCTTTTCAATCTTGAGTACTTCTTCGCCGCGTGACGGTGGCCATTTTTGCTGTTCTTTGAGCTTATGGTCGGTAAAGTAATAATACTGCAGGTAATAGTTGGGTAGCATCCCCAACACCTCGATGGTGCGAATGTCCCACTCCGCTTCTGGGTCGGAGCGTAGCTTTTCCAGAGTGGCTTCAATTACCTGCGGCCAGATCTCCTGGCCGTCAATGGTGAAGCCCCGGTGCCAGGAGAGGTGGTTCAGGCCGAGCGTGTTCAGCTCTACCCGTTCGGGGGGGACGTCGCTGCCGACCACCTGCTTCAATTCTTCCAGAATGGCCATCTTCGTGGTGATGGCCACGTTGCATACCCCCACCGATGGGACATCAGGTGCGAATTTTTGTATCGCCTGCGTGACGAGACCGGCCGGGTTGGTGAAGTTTACCAGGAGCGCTCCCGGCTTCGCATATTGGCGTATGTCTTCGGCCACACTTAAGATGACCGGGATCGTGCGCAGCGCCTTGGCCATCCCACCTACGCCAGTGGTCTCCTGGCCGATCAAGCCGTTACGCTGACCCAGGTACTCATCCGCCACGCGGGCGGGCATCTGCCCTACCCTGAGCTGGGTGATGACATAAGAGGCATCCGTTATCGCTGCCTGCTGGTTGGTGGTTAGCATCACCTTGAACGGCGCACCCCTTGCCTGCACCATGCGCTGGGCGAAGCCACCCACGATGGACAGGCGCTTCTGGTTGATGTCCATCAGACACAGCTCGCTGACCGGCAGCGTGGCGGTGCGCTCAAGGAAGCCATTGACCAGCTCAGGTGTATAAGTAGATCCGCCACCAATGACGGAGATTTTCACCAGTTAATTCCTTGTGAATCGAAAGTAGTTATCTACTTATTAATTATTGCTTATTGCACGTTCAAGTATTTGAGTAGCTCATAAACCAAGAAAATAGGCCACACGATGCCCTTCAAGAATCCCAGCACACCGAGCCAGAATGTGGTCGCCTGGCCAATGAAATATATCCAGGCTCCGATCAGCCCCAGCCCATAGACTGCGCCACCGCCGCCATCACGGTAGATCACCTTAGGTTTTTCGCGGATGATTTGAATAGGGGTGTTGTCTGTGGTCATTTTAACCTCCTGATTTGATTTTCCTTCTCATAGAATGTATACGGTTATAAGCCCTGAAGGTTACATGAGCATGCTTTTCCATCCCTGTAAAAGTTCCAAAGGGAATCACCGTTCTATCCTTGCTGGTTCTGATTTACTTAAATTTTAGATACTCCATCCTTGACCTGGACAAATCCGCATATATCCCCCGATATTTTTCCGGCATTACCATGGCCAGCTGGTACATCATTTCATCCATGATTCGCTGGCGTACCTTTTTGGTCACCTGCTCACCCCGGGTATCCAGGTAGAATGGTTTGCCAACCGTCAGGTGAAAATCAGTGCGCTTCAGTTTACGCAGGTTAGCCGTGTAATTTTCTGCACCGAAATACCCCACGGGAATCAGTGGCGCCCCACTATGCAGTGCCAGCAACACCACACCTGGATGGGCACCTTGCAGCTGGCCATCGTGACTGCGGGTGCCTTCTGGTGCAATGATGAGCATCTCACCCCTCCCGAGGGCCTCGAGTCCCATGCGGATGGCTGGCAGATCAGCCTCGCCGCGGTGCAAGGGGATGGTCTCAGTCACGTCGAATACCCAATTCATCACCGGGATCTTCCACCGCTCCGCCAGCAGCATGCCATGTACCTTGCGTGGTTGCAGGTGGGTGTAGATGATGGGGATCTCGAGGACATTGACGTGGTTGGTGTAGATGATGAGTGGTCCGTGTGCTGGGATGCTGTACAGCTCCTGATCGTGAATTCGACAGATCAGGTTGGTGAGCCCTTTAAAGAAGATAACGACAGAGTGCTGAGAGATGCTCACGCGGCTGCCTGGGGTGGTTTGTAAATGATCTCCAACTGGCGTGGCAGGACTTCAATCTCCAACCGGGTGCCTGTTTCGCTGATGATCTCCCCGTCTGTCTGGGCTGGCAGAGGTCCGTCCTGGGCGGTGATGGTAATCCGCTTTGCCTGCCCGGTCTTAATCGTTGGCTGGGTGGCCTGGTCGCCCTTGGTGAAGTGCGGGATCATCTTGATCACGTTCAGAGAGCTCATCTGCTCGGCTATGCACAGGTCGAACAAACCGTCATCCGGCTGCGATTTGGGAGCCATGAGGAAACCTCCACCCAACCGGCGCCCGTTCATGATCGAGATCAGTAACGAGCGTTGGGTGATGGTGCTCCCGTCGAACTCGATGGCAGCCAGGGGGGCTTTGTTGTACAAGAATACGGTTTTAAGCACAGCTGCCATGAATGCCAGGTAACCTCCCCAGCGGGGAAGCCTGTGTACTTCAATGGTGGTAATGGCATCAAAGCCAACGCCCACGCAGTTGCAGAAGAAGCGCCCTTCCGGCACCAGGCCGCCCGAGACTCGGCCGATATCCACGATGCGCCGCTGATCAGCCAACAGGGCCTGGAGTCCGCCAGCCAGGTCCTCAGGGATGCCCACGCTGCCTGCAAAATCATTCCCTCGCCCCACGCACAGCACACCCATGGGAGGAATGGCCTGGCCTTCAAGCTTGCATTGCATCAGTCCATTGACCACCTCATTCACCGTGCCATCTCCACCTGCGGCAACAACCGCCCCGCAGCCTTCCTTCACCGCCTGGCGGGTCAGTTCAATACCGTGCCCGATGCCTTCCGTGAGGGTAAGCTGATAACTTACCTTAGTTTGCTTGAGTAGCTCTTCAAGCTGGGGCAGGGATTTTTGTCCGTTGCCGTTGCCTGCGGTAGGATTCAGGATGATCTTGTAGGTTTTGGTCATTCGCCGATTATATCAACCTCCCGGTGTTTAGCTATAAGAATTTCTTGCCTTCGCAGGCGTTCGGTAGTAAATTTAGACATCCGAATGAGAACGTGGAGTTTTACATTGAATAACACCCATATGCCAGTTTTGTTTCTCGGGCATGGCAGCCCCATGAATGCCATCGAAGATAACGAGTTCAGCCAGGCCTGGGAGCAGGTAGCTAAGCAAATCCCACGGCCTGAAGCCATCCTGTGCATCTCCGCCCATTGGGAAACCCGCGGCGCCCAGGTCACTGCCATGGAAAACCCCCGAACTATCCACGATTTCTACGGTTTTCCGGATGAACTGTTCCGTAAACAGTATCCTGCTCCGGGCTCGCAAGCCCTCGCTGAACAGATTATCCAGTTGTCAGGTACCTCGAAGGTGGAGCGTGACCATAACTGGGGGTTGGACCATGGGACGTGGTCGGTATTATGCCGCATGTATCCCGCCGCCGATATACCCGTGGTGCAGCTAAGCCTGGATCGCAACCTCGAACCTGCCGATCACTACCAGCTCAGCCGATACCTCAAGCCTTTACGGCATGCAGGGGTACTGGTGGTGGGGAGTGGAAATATCGTTCACAACTTGCGCGTGCTGGTGTGGGAAGACAGAGCTTTTGATTGGGCGGTTGAGTATGACTTGAAAGTAAAGCAGTGGATCCTGGAAGATGACCATGAATCGGTGATCCATTATGAGAAATATGGCCAGGCAGCTCTCCTGGCGGTGAATTCAGCTGAACACTACCTGCCCTTGCTTTACACCCTTGGGTTAAGAGAAAAAGGCGAGCCGGTCAGTTTCTTCACTGACAAGGTCACCTATGGCTCACTTTCAATGCGTTGTATACGCATCGGGTAAAAAGGCTGTACAAAACCGCACAGCCACCACTCAGCTAACCCATGCATTTTGATATGGTGCAGATGACATAAATGGGAAGCGAACATCATGCACAGCCGATCTATATGACGCCGGAGGTTTGATATGTTGTACTGGTTCTATCTACTGATTGCCATCCTGACCGAAGTGATCGGCACAACGATGATGAAGGTTTCACAAGGGCTGACAAAGCTGCTGCCTTCGGCGCTGATGTTTGCCATGTATATCATCAGCTTTGTTTTCATGGCTTTCGCACTCAAGAAAATTGAGGTGAGCACCGCTTATGCCATCTGGTCCGGGTTGGGCACTGCCCTGATCGCCACAATCGGCATCCTGGCCTTCCGCGAATCGTTTACCATTCCCAAGCTTGCAGGCATCGTATTGATTATCGGTGGCGTGGTATTGTTGAATCTAAAGGGAGCTGGGTAAAACAGTCAGAACCACTGATTACACTGATTTTGGGATTACACAGATAAAAAGATTGATTTATCTATGTAATCCATCAGTAGGAACGTAACCTTTTACTATTTATTAGACGCCGAAATTCAAGGCTTTTTGCACCAAAATTAAGCAGTAACCCTATCTGTAGCTGGTATGCCTCAAGATAGTTTATTGCCTGTGCCAGATGAACATCCTCAAGCAAAATAATAGCCTTTATCTCCACCATTACTTTATCTTCTACCAAAAAATCCACCCTGCGTGTACCAATCTCCTCACCATCATAATGGATGGGCATTTCAAGTTCTCTCTGAAATGACAATCCTTCCTTACTCATTTCTAGCGCCATCGCACGCTGGTAGATCACCTCTTGGAAACCATTACCCAATGTGGAATGTACTTTCATCGCTGACCCGATGATCCTCTTTGTAATGTCTGAATATTTATAATTTGGGTCACTCATTTATTGGTACTATTAAGTTGACTTTTATGAATAGACGGTTCAAAAATGCTGATATTAATTTGCGTAATCCAACAATCAGCTAAATCTGCGGTTCAGACTTCTCTCTCCACCGCTTGTCTCCCCTGCTCAAACGCTTGGCGGTTCAGCTCCGCATACTTGGGCGGCACCCTGCCGATGATAACCTTTAGCCAGGTATCGGCGGAAAGCTCGTCGCCGGACAGCCCCTCCCGCTCCATGAGCGCCGAGAGCGCTCCGAGCAGCACCACATTTGCTGCGCGGATATTGCCCAGCGACTGGGCGATGGCTTCTCCATCCACATAAACCACCTGGGCAGTAACCTCAGCGATCTTCTGGTGCAGGGTGGCATCATCCGGGTAGGATTGACCTCCGGAGGTGACCGTCACCGGCTCAATAGCTGCCAGGTTGACCAATGCCAGAGCCCCCATTCGTAATTGGCACAGGTTGCGCAGGGCTTCGGCTTTCTCAAAGGCTAAAAAGACATCTACTTCGCCTGCCCCCACCAAAGGAGAATGTACTGTGCGGCCCCAGCGTACGTAGCTGGTCACGCTACCGCCGCGCTGCGACATGCCATGTACTTCAGCCTGCTTGGCCTGCAGGCCTGCTGCCAACCCCACATTGACCAGTACATCGGAGGCCAGGATGGTGCCCTGACCGCCGACACCTGCCAGGAGGAAGTTGATTGAATCTCTCATTTCACACCTCTTCCATTTCCACAGGCCTGAACGTGATTGCATCGCGCGGGCAGAGTTGGGCACACACCTCACACCCGGTGCATAATGTGGCATCGATCAGTGCTTTCGGGCGCTGTAGACGGGCATCCAGCTCATCACTCTTCAGTATGGCCGGGCAGCCGATACGGAAGCACAAAGCACAGCCGTTGCATTGATCCGACAGGACCTCCAGCGGCACCCAGCGCTTGCGCACTTCAGGTAGCAGCACGCATGGTTCCAGTGTAATCAATACCGCCGGCTCGTCCTGTTTGATATATTCCTTCAGCGTGCTCTCAATTTCTTCCACGTTATACGCCGGCACCGTTTTCACATGTCTTATACCCAACGAACGCACCAGCGGCTCAAGCTCGATCACGGTAGTCGGTTTGCCCTGTAATGTAAAGCCGGTACCTGGATTCTGCTGGTGGCCGGTCATTCCGGTTACCCGGTTATCCATGATAATGGTGATGACCGGGCTCTGGTTGTAGACGGTGTTGATCAAAGCGGGGATGCCGGTATGGAAGAAGGTCGAATCACCAATGACCGCCACATGATGTTCCGGGCTGCCGGCTTTGGCTGCACCGTGAGCTACGGCGATGCTGGCCCCCATGCACCCGCAGGAGTGGATGGCACTCAGCGGTGGGATCAACCCCAGGGTATAACAGCCAATATCCCCGTTGACCGGCACCTTGAGCTTATTGAGCACATAGAATACACCGCGGTGAGGACAACCTGGGCAGAGCACTGGCGGTCGGGCTGGCAGGGGTCCAACCTCTACTTCTGGTAGCGCGACGTGCTGATTAGCAGGTAACAAACCCGCCTGGATGGCTGCCTCACGCACCACGCGTGGGTCCAGCTCGCCCATCAAGGGGAAAATACTCTTGCCTTCCACTTCGATGCCCATCAGGCGGATGGCTTCCTCCAGGAACGGATCGAGCTCTTCAATGACGATCAACCTCTTCACTGAAGCTGCGAACTTCCGAATCATTTGATCGGGGATCGGCCAGGTCATCCCCAAGTGCAGGATGGAAGCGTGCGGGAACACTTCCTTGGCGTACTGGTAGGCCACACCGCAGGTGATGATACCCAGGCTGGTATCATCCATTTCAACGTGGTTATAAGGAAAAGTCTCGGCAAAAGCAGCCACGTCGCGCATGCGTTGTTCGATTACCGGGTGGCGCTTGACCGCGTTACCCGGCACCATCACATATTTGCTCGGGTTGCGCGGGAATGGTTTGGGTTCGCTCGAAGCTGGCTCCACGCGCTCGCCCAGCTCGACCGCGCTGGTGGAATGGCAGATGCGGGTGGTCAGGCGCAGCAATACCGGGGTGTCGAAGCGCTCGCTCAGACCGAATGCTGCAATGGTCAGATCCTTAGCTTCCTGGCTGTCGGATGGCTCCAGGCAAGGCACGCGCCCAAACTTGGCAAATGTGCGGTTGTCCTGCTCGTTCTGGCTGGAGTGCATGGCCGGGTCATCCGCGGTGACGATTACCAGCCCGGCTTCCATGCCCGTCATGGAGGCGTACATGAAGGAATCTGCTGCCACGTTCAGCCCGACGTGCTTCATAGCTGCCAGGCCTCTCTTCCCGGCATAGGCAGCCCCAATAGCCACATCCACGGCCACTTTTTCGTTGGGTGCCCATTCCGTGTACACGTTGGGATAATGCACCAGGTCTTCCAAGATTTCAGTGCTGGGTGTGCCAGGGTAGGCCGAAGCCACAACAACCCCGGCTTCCCAGGCACCACGCGCAACTGCTTCATCCCCTGAGAGCATCTTGATCATGTTACCTCCGAAAATCGCTTGAATTACTGACGGCTTTGCTGGTAATTTTACCTCGTAAGCTCGGATATTTATTATCCGCTAGATGGAGGTGGGTTTATAGTGATGAATATCAGGAACATGTGGGTATTTATTCACCTGGGTATTATAAAAAAACTCCCGTGAGATTATCACAGGACGTGAAATTTCTACGAGAACCTATGATTACAAAGCAAGTACTGCCTATTTTCCGTAATTGGCTGCCAGGTAATTGACCACAGTCGTTTTTTCTTCTGAGGTGAGATTTGCGCCACGTGCGACCATCTGGTCAACCAATGCGCTCCATTCCGTCGCAGTCAGACGCATGCTCTCAACTCGCGACAAGGGGTGGCACACCGAGCAGCGTTCCTGCACAAGGGTTGCACCTTCTTGAGATGAGGTTGATGCAGGGGCGGACGTACTGTTAATTGTGCTTGAAGAGCAAGCACTTACGATGACCATGATTGCTACTAACACTATTCCTATAAACATCAATGAGTTTTTCATATTGCCTCCTGGTGATTTATTTAATCACAGCAATTATACGCAGGTACTTGTGTAAATGCTAAGTCTGATTTTAAATTAGATTAGGAATAATCATTTGTTTAGCTCGGTTGGTTTTTTTGGCTATTAAAATTAATGCTATACTAATGTGGTCTCTTGTCCAGAATAAAAACCTAATATCATTTTCCCTTAAAAAAGCCGTTATTCAGGTTGGTTACTAGAAGCCCATCTTGATCAGAGTGAATTCTAAGGAGCGAATCCGGAGGAGGAAATATACGGGAAACCTAAGTCGATTATCTAACGGGACAGATCGATTGCTTTTGCATTATCGCAGAGCGTAATATCATCAGGCGAGAACTTTGCTAAGCCTTAATCATTATATTCGAGGAATTCACTAGCACCCGTCAATCGATCAGCTGTTGGGGTGATCATCTGTCAGAAAGGGGCAAGCTATGCCAGCGATTTTGGAAGTCGAGAATCTTGTCAAGAAATACGGAGATTTTGAAGCGGTGAAAGGGATCAGCTTCAGCGTTGAGGAGGGAGAAGTGTTCGGCCTGCTTGGGCCGAACGGAGCCGGAAAAACACAAACCATCTCCATGCTTACCGGCGTGATACCACCGACCTCAGGAACGGCGCGCATTGGTGGATACGACATCCATAAGGAAGCCAATCAGGTCAAGAAGATCAACGGGTTGGTGCCTCAAGACCTCGCCGTCTATCCAACGCTAAGCGCCCGAGCCAACCTGAACTTCTTTGGGCGTATCTACGGGCTGCATGGCAAAGAGCTCAAAGAACGTGTTGATGACGTCTTGAGAGTGGTGGCACTCACCGAACGGGCAGATGGCGTGGTGGATAAGTTTTCAGGGGGGATGAAGCGCCGGGTCAACATTGCTGCTGGCCTGGTGCATCAGCCGCGTTTGCTCTTCCTGGATGAACCCACAGTGGGGGTAGACCCGCAGAGCCGCAACCATATCTTTGAGAGCGTGCAGCGCTTGAATCGCGAGCGCGGCATGAGTGTGGTTTACACCAGCCATTACATGGAAGAAGTGGAAACGTTATGCAGCCGGGCTGCCATTATCGATGAAGGGCGGATAATTGCCCTCGACACGATTAAAAACCTGATCGGCTTGTTGGGCGGAGGCGTCGTCTATGTAGGCGTCAGCCAGCTTGACGATGCCATGTTAGCCCAGATTGGTAGTCTCCCGGCTGTAAGAGAAGCCTTGCTGGTTCCCCAACCGCCCGCCCCACCAGCCCCGGAAGGCAAGGAATCCACGTTGGAAGCCAAACCGGTCATCGCCAGCCCGGTGGTCAAGATCGTCGCCGAGCAGAACCAGCAGGCCGTGGTGAATGTGTTGGGCTATCTGAATGAGCATGATATCGCTATCACCTCCCTTGAGATCATGCAGCCCAACCTGGAAAGTGTTTTCCTGCACCTCACCGGTAAAAAGCTCAGAGAATAGCCAGGGGAGAAACGACCATGAAAATACTGAGTATTGCCGGCAAGGACCTTCAGATATTATTCAAAGACCGTGGGTCTATCTTCCAATTGTTTATCCTTCCCTTGCTATTTATTCTGGTGTTTAGTGGAGCCCTGGGGGCTATCGGGGAAAGTGAGGAAGTGGTGCTTCCAAAACTTGGCGTTGTCAACCTGGATAACGGCTCTGCAGCTCAGGAGCTGGTGGGTCGCATCCAGGCAGATGGAAAACTGACTGTGCTGCCTTACACTCTGGACGAGGCACAGGCGCTCCTCGATAAAAAAGAGTTGGATTTTTACCTGGTCATACCGGCTGGCTTTACCACTTCGACCGAAGCTGGTCAGCCAGTGTCTCTCCGCCTCGTTACTGGCGCGAGTGCCAATAACCAGATGACAGAAGCAGCCCGGCTAGTGCTGGAGAGCGCTGCAGCCGACATGACCCTTGAGAGCCAGATCATTGCCAGCCTGAAACAGATGGGTGACATGCAAGCCGATTCGCCGACCGCCCAGCAGGTGTTCACCACTGAGCGTATCATTGCCCAGGCGCGTACCCAGTTTACCCGCGCCCAGGCGGAGCCATTGATTGTTATCGTCCAATCCACGCCCAGGCAGGAAGCCAGTCAGCAATCCACCCCTGATCTCAGTCTATCCACGGTGCCCGGATTTGCTGTGCTGTTCGTCTTCATGACTGCCCAGGCCACTGCCCATTCAATTTATGATGAGAAAAAAGTTGGTTCGTTTCGCCGGCTGACTGCGGCTCCCTTGAGCAAGGCTCAGCTGTTGATCGGCAAGATACTCCCCAATTTCATCATCGGGCTGGTGCAAATTGCCGTGATATTCGCTTTCGGGGCTGTGGGCTTGCGCCTCATTGGACTGACACCTTTACCAATCGAGAATTCACCCCTCGGGGCTTTGCTTGTCGCCGTGATGCTGGCACTATGTTCCAGTGCCTTCGGGATCATGGTAGCTGCCCTGGCACGCACCGAGAACCAGATAGCGGGATTAAGCACCTTGTTGTTGTGGGGCATGGGTTTGCTGGGTGGCTGCCTGGTACCGCTGTTCGTGCTGGAGCGCTTCCTCGGCCCGATCCCGATGATCGTACCGCATTACTGGGCTAACCGGGCCTTGGATGACCTGCTGATCCGTGGCCTTGGACCGTCTGTGATCGCCCTCGATCTGGCGGTGCTGCTCGGGTTCACCCTGCTCTTCTTTATCATCGGCTTGTGGCGTTTCGACTTTGAGCGCTAGGGAGAGAGGAGCATAATCATGCAATTCATCAAATACACGTTATCCGTTACCTGGAAAGAGATCCAGCTCATCTCCAAGGAGAGAGCCTGGCTGGTGATCCTGTTCCTGCTGCCGCTGATGATCGGCGCTTTCTTCGGTGGTGGTAATTTGGCTATGAACAACCCAGACGCAGACGTCATCCTGCTCAATGTTGGCCTGGTCAACCTTGACCAGGGCGTTTTTGGGACTCAGCTGGCTAAGGTGGTTAAAACGATTGACCAGTTAAATGTCACCGAATATCCGGATGCAGCCTCGGCAGAGCAACCGGTGGCGAATGGCAAAGCCGCGGCAGCCATCATCATCCCGCCTGATTTCAGCCAGAAGATTGACAGCTACATTCCTACACAATTACAAGTGATTGTCGATCCGGCTGAGCTTGAGAGCGGGAATATCGTGGCCGGGATCATGAACCAGGTGATCGCTGAATTTTCCTTGTGGGGTGAGGTCCAACATGGGGTGCGTACCATTATGGATGAGGCGGGAATCCTGGCGATGGCCAGCCAGGAGCAAGCCCGCGCCATCGAAGCCCAGAACCTGGGTGTAATCATGACACAAATCAATGAAATGCGCACCAACCCGGTCATTGTTGTGTCCGTTGAGAGCGCCCAGGGCGTGGAGAGTGGCCCCACACTGCAAGTTTTCTTCGCCTACCTGTTTCCTGGTCTCACCGTGATGTTCATCTATTTTATTGTAGGCATGTCGGGTGGCTCACTGCTTGTGGAGCGCGAGAATGGCACCTTACGGCGTTTGTTGACCGCTACGATTCCGCGTGGCGCCATCCTGGCTGGAAAAATGCTGGCCTACATGATGCTGGCCTGCGCCCAGGTGGTGGTGATGTTCACTGTCGCTGCGCTTATTTTCGGCACTCCGCTTGGGAGGTCGCCTCTTGGTTTAATCGTCATGACCCTGGTGGTGGCATTCAACGCTACAGCTTTGGGTATGCTGGTGGCAGCAGTATCCAAAACATCGAAGCAGGCTGACAGCCTCGGGGTGATCCTGGCTTTCGTTCTGGCTGGCATTGGTGGCGCGCTGGCCATCGGGACGACACCTTTCTACCGCCAGGGTGGAGTGGTAGGCTTTATTTCCAGCCTCACCCCGCAGAACCACGGTGTGGAGGGGTTCTACCGCCTGATGGGGGAAAACGCCTCATTTGTTCAGGTCCTGCCCCAAATTGGCATCCTTCTGGGAATGGGCTTGCTGTTCTTCCTGATCGCTTTGTGGAAGTTCAGGTTCGATAAATAATCGATTACTCTGGAAATCGTATGTGAGATGGTCATAGAGCGTAAGGTGGTGCAATTGTAATAACAGCTCAGTGATTTAACTTTCTACCACATCGTGCTAGATCACCTACTTGCAGGATGGTAAGCATGCTGGCAACCCTGATAACCAAAGTTGTAATCGCCGCCATTGTGCTTATCATCCTACTTGCTTTACTGGGTAGGCGAATTTTACACTCAGGAATGTTCCTTTTAGTATTTTTCTTCGTTTACTTTGCTGACAACTTTCTGATGGTGGTGACCATCCAATACCCTTCCCTGCAGTTGATCCCCGCACGTACCTGGGAAGGTTACCTGGTCAGCAACTGGAGCGGGAAGCTCTTTAGTATCCTTTTTACCCTTGTCCTGTTATATTTCAGCCGACGCATTCTATCCAGGGATGAAATTGGTCTGACGCTACGCCAAAAGGAAGGCTCGCTGCTGGCTTGCGGTCTGGTGATCCTTGTACTGGTTGGCTGGTCAACGATTGTTGGGATAAGCTCGCCGAAAGGCAAATTTGACATCCTTACCCTGGGCTATCTAGCGTTTATGCCCAGCCTGAACGAAGAGCTTGTCTATCGCGGCTGCCTCCTGGGTATCCTTAATAAGCTTTTGCCGAAAAAAATCAATTTTCTCGGAGCGTGGATGGGTTGGGGAGCGGTCATCACCTCACTCCTGTTCAGCCTGCTGCATGGCTTTGGCTTCAACAACGACCTGTCCATCCATATCGATGCGATCGCTCTGCGTAATTCGTTCATTTCCGGCTTCATTTTTGCCTGGCTGAGGGAGCGGAGCGGGAGCTTGCTGATGCCTGTGATTGCCCATGGTATTGAGGATTTCTTTTTCTTCCTGCCGCGCATGCTCTGATTTGACCACCATCAAATAAAAGGAGGAACATATGAAGAGGTTTCATCTTAGTTTTATCTCTGGAATTCTGGCCTGCGCATTCTATCTTATATTCACCCTGCTTGCTTATCTTCGTTATCCCCTACCATACTCCCCAATGGATAATTGGCTCAGTGATCTGGGAAATCCCGTGCTCAATCCGGGTGGGGCACAAGTATATAATATTGGGGTTATCTTGACCGCAATCCTGATGATGTTGTTTTTTCTTAGCCTGGGGATCTGGGGGATAAATAATCATAAAGTGCAGAGGATTATGCTACGCCTGACCCAGGGATTTGGGATTGCTGGATGCCTGGCCATGCTATTAAGCGCCATTTACAGCATAGACCAGTTCACGATCCATGCTTTCTGGTCCACCAGTCTATATATCCTGCTGTCAACCGCTTTTATCTTTTCCGCTGCAATGCTCCGATACCATCCCGGTGTGCCTCGTTGGCTGCTCGTCCTTGGCATCTCGACTGCCGTGTTGGTCCTCCTGAGCAGTTTCTTCCAGCAGATCTACCTGCTTGAATGGATCACTGTCATTTTGTTCCTGGGTTATATCTTATTGCTGGCCATCAACTCACAGTCCGCAGGACATGCCATGTCTGGATGATAGACCTGAGACTTTTTACAAGCTGAGGTACATGCCTGAGCTGGTAATAATATTTACACTGTAGTAAAAGGTAACTTCCTTACGGGGAATTTTGATACTTGAACCAGTGTGGAAATTAATCTAAAATATTCATGTATCACTTTGTTTCATAATTTATTGATATTCTTATCCGTGCCCCGGTAATCGTCCCACCCCTCTGAGGAATCCCGTAAAGCGGAGATTTTTCTAGAGGACCAATCAATTTGCTTCGCAGAGTTCATTGCTGGTTAGGAGGACTACCTATGACACACATGCCGATTCGGGGCATATCGCTTCACGTGAAAGTCATCGGGCACGGATATCCGCTGGTGTTAATGCACGGTGGCCCTGGGGGAGACCTTTACACTTTATCGGCTTTTAAACCACTCAAAGATCAATTTACCCTGGTCTTCTATGACCACCGCTGCAATGGTCGCTCGATGGGACCGGATGTCACCACCATGACGATGGAGAACCTGACCGCCGATGCCGATGCCTTGCGTCAGGCGTTGGGCTTCAATAAATGGGCGGTACTCGGGCATTCCTTTGGGGGTAGTGTGGCCCTGGAGTATGCCTTGCGCTATCCCCAAAACCTGTCACATCTGATCCTGGTCAACTCAGGTGCCGATTACATCTGGCCGAGCCAAAAAGGTCCTGAGTTATTAGCTCAGCGTGGCTTCAGCCCTGAGATTGTGGAAGTTGCCCGTCGCCATTTTAACGGTCAGTTTGAACCGGACGAGATGTTTTCCAACCTGATGAAGTTAAGAAATGCCTATGATCCCTATATGAGCTTAATCCAGGCGCTGCCCATGCTTATCGAGGGTTTACAGTCGAAGCTGCGACCCGAAGCGTGTATCTTTGCCGAAACCACATATCTACAGGGCTGGACAGTCATGGATCGGCTGAGTGAGATCAAGATTCCCACCCTGGTGATGGCAGGACGTCAAGATTTCGTGTACCCAGAGGAGTCTCAGAAAGAGCTGGCTGCGGCAATCCCCAACGCGAGATTAGTGCTCATCGACAGAGCGGGTCATAATCCACACGATGAACAGAAGGCGGAAACCATTAAGGCAGTCAGGGAATTCATGGTAGAAGTTGCGCCTGGCTCCGCTTGAGATTTCTTTGTGCGTTTGCCAAAAAACCAATCGGTGAAATCCGGAGGAGGAAATCCGATGAAAAATAAAAATCTCCTGATTGGATCAATAGCCATTGGTGCAGGCATCGCGATAAGCCGCTTGCTGTTCGCTAAACCCGCCTCGATAAAGTATTCTTCTTTACATACTAAATATGATTCCATCGATGATTACATAGAAAATCAGATGCGCCGCCTGCACATCCCTGGTGCCTCCCTGGCTATCATCGAGGGTGACCAGGTCGTGCACCAGCGCGGCTTTGGCCTGGCACGGCCGAATGGTGAAGTGCCCACTGCCCGCACCCCGTTCTTCATCGGCTCATTGACCAAGTCGTTCACTGCCCTGGCGGTGATGCAGCTTGTGGAAGCTGGCAAGGTCGAGCTGGATGCCCCCGTTCAACGCTACCTGCCCTGGTTCCGGGTGGCTGACTCGCAGGCTTCCGCACAGGTTACCCTGCGGCACCTGCTCAACCAGACCAGTGGATTCCCCGCCATCGCTGGTGAGGTGGTGCTGGAAGATTATGGTGACGGTCCGGATGCCACCGAGCGCAAGGTGCGCGGCATGGCGACGCTCAAAACCAACCCTGTCGGAGAGAAATGCGATTACTGCAACTTGAATTATGACGTTCTCGGTTTGATCATCGAAACCGCCAGCGGAGAGTCTTACCCCGATTACATCCAAAACCACATCTTTAAACCATTGGAGATGGGCCACAGCTATACCACGCGCTCAGTTGCAAAGCAAAATAGCCTGGCGCGTGGTCACCGCCATTGGTTTGGCCATCCATTCCCCGCCCCCGACCTGCCGGTGCCTCGCGCTGCCCTCCCGTCCGGGTATCTCATCAGTTGCGTGGAAGATATGGCGCATTACTTGGCTGCCCATATGAATGCAGGCCGCTATAAGGATGTACAGATCCTTTCCGCTCCGAGAATCGATGAGTTACACCAGGGTGTGCTGGAATACTTACCTATGGGTATGCCATCGGGAAAGTATGGCATGGGATGGTTCGAAATCGACCTGGGTGAAACGAAAACCTTTACCCACGGTGGGAATGTGCCTGATTTTTCTGCCTATATGGGATTTGTCCCTGCTCAGCGCAAGGGCCTGGTGGTCATGTTCAATGCCGACCCATACGGACTGCACCCCATCACCGAGGAATTCGGCATGGGTATGGTCGCCTTGCTGGCCGGGAAACAGCCTGAGCCGATCAAGTGGGGCTTCTTCCAGTGGATCTTCCGCCTCCTGCCGCTCCTCCCGTTGTTGCAGGTACTGGGCATCATCACCACCCTGCGATCCGCACGGCGAATAAGCCAGGATTCCTCCCAACGCCTCCGCGGATGGCCATTATGGGGCCAGCATATCCTGCTCCCGCTCCTCCCCAAACTATCCTTTTCAGCTGCTCTGGTCTATTTACAATCCACCGGTACTCTCAAATTTTTCGAGTTCTTCATGCCCGATCTGGCTGCCATCGCTAAAGTCAGCGGCTGGTTGGGGGGCATTTGGTCAATTCTATACACCCGCATGCTGTTTGGCGCCTTGCGAAAACCTCGCCTCTGAAACCAACACTGAAGGGACCACACTGATGGACACAAAAACCGCAGCATACCACGTGGTGGACCTCACTCCCGGTCGCCGAATGATGATTAATATGCTTAGCCTGGGGGAGCCGAAGCACAGCATGGTTGGCCTGCTGGAGGTGGACGTGACCGTGCCTCGGCAATTAATTGACCGATACAAACAGATACATGCAGAGACCTTATCTTTCACGGGTTTCCTGGCCCTATGCCTGGGACATGCCATTGAGGAGAATAAGGATGTTCACGCCTATCTGAGGGGAAGCAAACACCTGGTGGTGTTTGATGATGTGGATGTCGGCATCATGGTTGAGCATAAAGCTGGTGAGAAGCGTGGGTTGATGGGCCATGTGATCAGGGTTGCCAACCACAAGACTATCCAGGAGATCAACACTGAGATCCGCTCCGTGCAATCAGCACCACTGCCACCCAACCGGGGGCTGCCCAATTGGTTCCGTACAGCCATGCTTCTGCCAGGGCCCCTTTACAAGGTGTTCAGGGCGTTTATCCGTTGGGCCACGCGCCAGGATCCAACCATCCTCACTTCCATGGGGGGCACAGTCAGCATCACCTCCGTGGGGATGTTCGGTGAAGGCCACAGCGGCTGGGGGCTCTATCCTGTCTCTGAGCCGATTGGATTGGTGGTGGGGAGTATTGCCCAAAAGCCTGGCGTGGTGGAAGGCCGCATCGAGCCACGTGAGATCCTGCATCTCACCATGATGCTCGATCACGATGTGATCGATGGGGCTCCGGCAGCCCGTTTTGTGCGTCGCTTGGTGGAGCTAATTGAAAGCGGATATGGATTGAGCGACATAGCTGCGCAGTAAATTTTTTTTGCTAATTGAAGGGTCACAGCATGACTCAAAGTATTTCCCCCGATGATGCCCAATATGCTTTCAATGTCGTCAAAGCCATCTGCGACCAGGTCGGCCCGGGTGTGCCCGCCAGCACCCAGGAAAGAGAACGGGCAGAGTATATAAAAAAGGAATTGTCTGCACATCTCGGCCCTGAGAATGTAGTCATGGAAGAGTTCACCCTGGCACCTGGCACTCTTTTAAATACCTACCCTGGTGTAGCATGCATGCTGTTAGCAGTCTTGCTTAATATATTTGGAGGGTGCTTTGGCTGGATTTCCCCCTGGATACCCGCCCTGCTTGCCTTTCTCTTTTCCCTCTTTATGCCTGTATCGTTTATCGTTGAATTCCTGCTTAGTCGCGAGGCTCTGGATTGGTTATTCCCAAAGAAAACCTCCATTAATGTCATTGGTAAGTTACGCCATCCGGGCAGTACAGACATCAAACGCCTGCTGATCATCAGCGGCCACCACGACAGCGCCCCTGAAAACACCTGGATCCGTTTTCTCGGTTTTGGGTTTTATATCTTTTCCGGTGTGTTTTTTATCGGGGCGGTACTTATAACAGTGATGTGCCTGTTCCAGTTATTGGGTGGGGTCTTTAGCAACCAGGCCCTGATAGACCTGGGGACCATCGGATGGGTCGTGTTGGTTTTCCCAATCATCCCTGCGATGATTTATGCCCTGTTCCTTACCAGAGGAAAGAAAAATGGTGGTGTAGTACCGGGTGCTGCCGATAACCTCTCGGCCTGTGGCGTGGTGGTAGCCATGAGCCGTTACCTGGCTCAAAACCCTTCCGATATCCCCGCCGACATGGAGGTTTGCTTCATCACCTTTGGCAGCGAAGAGGTGGGCTTGCGTGGTTCTCGGCGGTATGTGGCTCGCCACCTGGATGAGCTCAGGCGCCTGGATGTGCGTGTGCTCAATTATGAGATTATTGCCTACCCCGAAATCTCCATTCTTGAAAAGGAAGTGAATGGTACGGTGAAATGCACCCCCGAGGTGGTTAAAAGTGCCATGGCTGCCGCCCAGCGTGCTGGGGTTCCACATAAAATAGGCGCCGGGGGTCTCGGCGCGGGCAGTGATGCTGCCCCATTTCTGTGGGCAGGTTTAAAAGCCACTACCCTGCAGGGATTCAAGACACCCGAGCAGTTTCTTGCTTTCTACCATCAAGACCGGGATACTCCCGATGTCTTGACCATCGAGCCGCTGATGAACGTCATGAAACTTACACTCGAGTGGATCCGCGCTCGTGGAGAATAACCTGGACATTTCCTTATATTAACCGGAGGGTTGAGAATGCTTAACGATGAAAAGGTTGTCAATCTCTTGAATTCTTATCGCCAGCAGATCATGGCCAAGAGCCCCAATTCGCTGGCGATCTGGCAGAAGAACCGGGCTGTCATGCCGGCTGGTGTGGGCAGCATGTTCCGTCTGGCCGATCCATTCCCCATGGTCATCCGGCGTGCAAAAGGTGCTCGGGTGTGGGATGCGGATGAGAACGAATACCTTGACTTCATGCTGGGCTTTTCCACCATGTTGCTGGGCAATGCGCCTGACGAGGTCGCACAGGCGATCAGTGAAGCTTTGCCACGCGGCACCTCCTATGGCAACTGCCATGAACATGAATACGAATTCGCCAAGCTGTTTTGTAATATGGTGCCCGGCGTGGAGCGGGTCACCTTTTGCAACTCGGGCACGGAGGCCACCATGTATGCAGTCAGGTTGGCGCGCGCCACTACCAAACGCCCTCTGATTGCTAAGTTTGAAGGTGGCTACCACGGCACACATGACCTGCTGGCGGTCAGCTTTGGTCGACCCCGCCCGAACGCGGATGATTTTGGGCCTCTTGACGATCCAATCGCTATACCAGAGAGCCCCGGCCTGGCTGAAGGTGCTGTGAGGAATGTCATCGTCTTGCCGTTCAACCACCCGGCTGCGTTCGACAAAATTCGCAGGCACGCCTCCAGGCTGGCGGGGGTGATCATCGAGCCCGTGCAGGGCGCGGGTGGCACAATCCCGGCTCACAGGGAGTTCCTTGCCGAATTACGTAAGGTCACCCAGGAGATTGGTGCTTTTCTCATCTTCGACGAAGTAATCACCGGCTTCCGCTTGGCTCCAGGTGGCGGGCAGGAATATTACGGGGTCATCCCCGATGTGAGCACATTCGGCAAGGTGGCTGGGGGTGGGCTGCCGTTTGGGGCAGTGGGTGGGTCGGTTGAAGCCATGCGGCTGATGGAGTACGATACCGAGCCAGGCTCCATCCTCATGGCAGGGACATTTAACGGAAATCCCCTGGTTACCGCCGCTGGGATGGCTGTGCTCAAGCGCCTCGACAGCGAGCCGCAGGTGTATGCCCATCTGAACGCCATGGGCGACCGCTTTCGCAGCGAGATCAACCGCTTTGCCCAGGAGCAGGGCTTTCCCGCCATGGCTACAGGCGTCGGTTCCATGTTTTGGATGCACGCTGCTGCCGGGCCGATCAACAGCGTGCGTGATACCCGCCATGGGCACCGCTTCGCCAGCCCTGGTCTCAGATTGCTCTACCGCCTGAATGGCTTGCACATCCCGCCCAATCACGCGTTCATGTGCACCGTCCACACCGATGATGATATCACCCGCCTGGTAGAAACCCATAAGGCTGCCATGCACGAGCTGCGCCTGCAGGGAGTGTGGTGAGCCAGCCCTAACCGCGCAGTCAGTCTTAGAGACGGCTGGCATTTGAGGTGATTGAGTATGAATAAACCAACCCCATCCTATCGTGTCGTAGATTTCCCCAAGGAGCGCAGGGGGATGGCGGCTTTCCAGGAGCTCAAAGCAGGCCGGCACAACATGTATGCCCTGCTGGAAGTGGATGTCACCGTTGCCCGGAAGTTCATTGAAGAGCACAAAGCACAGACTGGGGAGGCTTTGTCCTTCACCGGCTACCTGATCTCCTGCCTGGCGCGGGCTGTAGATGGTGATAAAACCGTCCAATCATATCGCAAAGGCAACCGGAAGCTGGTCATATTCGATGATGTGGATGTGGGGTTCATGGTCGAGCTGCAAAAAGGCGATAAAAAAGTGCTCACCGGTCATGTCATCCGGGCTGCCAACCACAAAAGCTTTGGTGAGATTCACGAGGAGATTCGCTCTATCCAATCAAGTCACCAAGTGGCGAGCGGCGATAAGGTTGGTTGGTTCCGTTCGATGCTACTCTTACCCTGGCCTCTTTCGAACATATTCAGGGCCTTTTTCAGCATGATGTTGCGCCGCGATCCAACCATTGCCACCTCCATGGCTGGAACAGTTGGTATCACCTCGGTGGGTATGTTTGGTAAGGGTCATTCTGGCTGGGGGATCTCCGTTGGTACTCACGTGCTCGATTTGGTTGTGGGGGGCACCGCGCCCAGGCTGATGAAAGTAGATGGGCAGATCGAGTCGCGTGAGGTGCTCAACCTGACGATCATTTTTGACCACGATGTCATCGACGGTGCTCCTGCGACCCGCTTCACCCGTAAATTAGTGGAGCTGATTGAGAGTGGCTACGGCCTGGATTTTGCAGCGTGAAAGCGTGAGCTTTTATGGGTACTGATGTACCATTTGACCTGGTCGAGCAAACCATCATCAACTGGGCTCAAGCGCAGAACCCTGTCCGCCTGGTGATGCTCACCAGCACACGCGCCATCCCCAAGGCGAAGCTCGATGCATTATCCGATTATGATGTCATTTTGATCTTAAGGGATATCCACCCCCTGGTGGCAGATCGGGCATGGCTGAATGTCTTTGGCGATGTTTTGATCGCCTATTGGGACCCCATCTATCCTGATCCAGTCTTTGGGATCGAGGTATGTGCCAATGTTGTCCAGTATTGCAGCGGGCTCAAGATTGATTTCACCCTATGGCCGGTCAGCATGTTTGCCCTTATCAAGGCTTCACACACTTTACCTGGCCAGTTGGATGCTGGTTATCGCATTCTGCTCGATAAGGATAAGCTGGCGCAAGGCTTGCTACCACCCAGCAGGAAAGCCTTCCTCCCCAAAAGGCCCGATCTGGCTTCATACCAGCTTTTGGTCAACGACTTTTTGTCGGATGTGCCTTATGTGGCTAAATGCTTATGGCGTGGTGAGCTCCTGCCTGCGAAATGGTGCCTGGATTACGACATGAAACATGTCTACCTGCGCCCACTACTGGAATGGCTGGTGGAGCTAGACCATGATTGGTCGATTCCGGTCGGGAACCTGGGCAAGGAATTGAGGAAGCTCGTACCCGCAGATATCTGGGTCGATTTGGAACGCACTTATACTGGTGCCTCCATTGCTGAGAATTGGGAAGCATTGTACCTCACCTTGGACTTTTTCAAGCGGGTGGCGATCCAGGTTGGCGGTCGCCTGGGGTACTCGTACCCCGAAGAGCTTCATCAGCATGTGTGCGATTATGTTACCCAGATCAGGGAGATGCCTCCCAACCTTTGATGCTGGCCAATTTGCAAATTGTTGGCGACAATAATTGTTTCTAACTCCTTTTTCTCTTGCTTTATCATCTCACTTTCCAACCTAGACTATAATTCACAGGTAAGGTATGCCACTCGCATTACGCAGGAGGTTTAACCATATGCGTGAGTTCTTCTACCCTAATAGTGTTGCTGTCATCGGCGTTTCCGATAAACCCGATAACCTCGGCCGTAACATCGTCGGGAACCTGGTCGAATTCGGCTTTGGCGGGATTGTCTACCCGGTCGGTCCCTCAGGCGGTTTCGTGCAAACCCACCGCATTTACCGCTCGATCTCCGACATCCCCGACCATATCGACCTGGCAGTGATCCTGACACCCGCCCGGACGGTCCCTCTGCTCCTCGAAGAATGCGGGCAAAAGGGCGTACGTTGGGCGATCATTGAGACAGCCGGGTTCAGGGAGTACGGTGAGGAAGGCCTTAAGCTGGAAGAGCAGATCGTGCAGGTAGCCCGGCGCTACGGCATCCGCTTCATTGGCCCGAACTGCGTGGGGGTCATCAACGTCGATAATGGCTTCAGCGTGCCATTCCTGCGTTTGAAGAAACCATCCGAAGCCGGAGATGTTTCATTAATATCACAGAGTGGTGGGGTAGGTTTCTCCGTGCTTAACCTGATGACAAATGAGGGGATTGCCCCGAATAAGTTTATCTCGGTCGGCAACATGCTGGATGTGTCTGCTGAAGATATCCTGGAGTACATGCTGGAGGATCCCGGCACCAAGGTTATCTTTTTATATTTGGAAAGCCTGCGTGATGGCAGGCGCCTGATGGATATTGCCTGTCGTTCGGCGAAACCTATCCTGGTGTTCAAGTCCAATATCGGCAGCCTGGGCAAGGTCATCGCGGCTTCCCATACCGCAGCCCTATCTAGCGATGATAAAGTTGCTGAGGCCGCCTTTAAACAGGCCGATATCGTGCGTGTCCATGATGCTACCAGCCTGCTCAATAACCTGAAAGCCCTGCGTCTGCCTCCTATGCGTGGTAAAAAACTGGCGATCATCTCACGCTCAGGTGGGCACGCCGTGGTGGCTGCTGATTCGAGCGAGCTATCCGGCTTCGAGCTTGCCGATCTTCCCCGCTCCTTCTTGGAAGAGATCGAGAAGCATTTTCGCGCCTCGGTGATCAAGCTGACCAACCCGGTAGACCTGGGCGATTTATTTGATTGGGATGTGTACGCCCAAATCCTGGAAGGGGCTCTCAAGTTATCGAATGTGGATGGGGTAGTGTTTCTGCATACTGCTTCTGAACGGGAGATCGACGCCAGCCGCAGGCTGCTGGAACGGGTCATAGCCTTAGGCAAACAATATGATAAGCCGGTCGCCTATTATGTTTCCACTTCAGCCCAGGAGGTTAACTACCTGCGCCAGACCTACGCCTTCCCCATCTTCACCGCTGTGGTTGAGACCATCCGCGCCCTGGAGATGAGTTACCGCCATTACAGCCGCATGCAGGAGATCCGCAGCGCTGAACAAACCCCTGAATTCGAGGTGGATCATGAAGCCGTGCGAAGGATGATTAACCAGGCCAGAGAAGAGGGACGCGACCTGCTGCTTTCTGAGTCGATGGAGGTGCTGGAACATTATGGCATCCCCACTGCGGTTGGCGTGCATGCGTCCACCGTACAAGAAGCACGCCAGGCAGCTGAGAAAATGGGTTACCCCGTGGCGATCAAGGTTATTTCAGAGCAAATTTCCCATAAGTCTGATGTGGGTGGTGTGCAGCTTAACCTGCGCAACGGTCCAGCGGTGGAAGAGGCCTTTGAAGACATGTTGCGCCGTATCCATGCCTCCTACCCCGATGCCAGATTGGATGGGGTGCTGGTGCAGCCCATGGTGACGGGTGGACAGGAGCTGATCCTGGGTGGTCGACAGGACCCCAATTTTGGTCCCGTGGTGCTGATCGGCCTGGGCGGTATCTTCGTTGAAGTACTCGAGGAAGTCTCACTGCGGGTAGCCCCCATCACCCACCGCGAGGCCATGGAGATGATCGATGAGCTGCGGGGTGCTCCCATCCTCAAGGGAGCCCGCGGCCATAAGCCTTCCGACTTGCTGGCGGTTGGTGAAGCTTTGCTACGCCTTTCTCAATTGTTGATCGACTTCCCCGAGATTGGCGAGCTGGATATCAACCCCCTGCGTGTCTTCCAGGATAAGGATGGCTGCCGGGCACTGGATGCCCGTATCATGCTGAGGTCCTGAGCCGGTAACCAACTCCCGGCTCGGTAATAATGAAGTGTGGTCGGGTCGGGTCGGGCTCGATTTTTCTCCGCAGGTTGCTCATATTTACCCTTAGCAGATGAGCTTCATTAACATAGGCACTTCCCCACACTTCATGAAGTAGCTGGTGATGGGTGAGCACCCGTCCCGCGTTTTGCACCAGGATGCGCAGCAAATCATATTCAGTAGGTGTGAGCATTACTTCTACGCCATTAACATGCACTTGCCTGCGAGTCAGATCTACCTTCAAACTATCCGATTCGAAGACTGGTTCGGTCGCTGCCTGGCTGGAATGGCGGAGTGCAGCCCGCATGCGTGCCAGCAGCTCCCCACTGCTGAAGGGCTTGGTCAGATAGTCGTCTGCTCCGGCATCCAGGGCATTGATTTTATCAATTTCTTGCTCGCGCACCGAGAGAATGATGATCGGGATGTGTGTCCACTGGCGTAATAAGCGAGTGACTTCCACTCCATCGATGTCGGGTAATCCCAGGTCGAGGACAATCAGATCTGGCCGGTCGCTGACGGTTTTATCCAGGGCATCTTTACCGCTGCTTGCCTCATAAACCGTGTAGCCCTGAGCATTCAAGGCTGCGTGCAGGTAGCGCCGGATGGCACGCTCATCATCCACCACTAGTACCCGCAAACCAATTTCGTTCATTTCTTACCCTTCCATTCCAGTGGCACACACACTGTGAAAACTGACCCTCCACCACGGCGGTTTTCCGCCATGATGCTGCCCCCGTGTGCTTCTACGATCCCCTTACTTATCGAAAGCCCCAGGCCAGTACCGCTGACGTTATCGGGTCGTTGCACCCGATAAAACTTGTCAAAAATGCGTTCGAGGTCTTCCTGCGGGATTCCCTCTCCGTGGTCAGCGATCTTTATCTCCAATCCCTGCTTTGTTTCATGAGCATGGACCTCGATGGGCTTATCCGGGGGTGAGTACTTCAGGGCATTATCAATGATATTCACCAGTACCCGGCTGAACAGCACAAAATCCAATGGCACCGGGGCTAGTTGTTCAGGGATATCTACCTTCACCTGGCGATCCTTGAGTCGCGCTCCGATTTGTTCCAAGGCTGACCCAACCAGTTCCTGAATATCACAAGCCTCGCGCCGAAGCTGGATTGGACCTGCTTCCAATCGGGTGATATCCAACAGGTTGCCCACCAGGCGGTTCAAACGGTCCGCCTCTTCACGTGCTGTCTCAATCAAGCTACGGCTCACATCTTCATCCAGGGCAGGGCCGACTTCTTCGAGACTGCTCAAAGCCCCTGTGATCGATACCAGTGGAGTTCTCAGGTCATGCGAGATGGAATTAAGCAACGCGGACTGTAATTTCTCGGTAGCTTCCATCAGTTCGGCCTGGTGGGCTTGTTCAACCAGCTGAGCACCTTCGATCGCCAAGGCTACCTGGTTAGTAAACGCTTCCAAGATACGCCGTTGGTCAGGATTCAAGTAGGAGCTGTTATTCAATGGTTTAATCCCCAATACACCGATCACACCCTGGGTTGTCTTAAGCGGTTGGTAAAGCATGGAAGCATCTGGCAGCGTATCGGTTCCGCGGCCTGCCTGCTGACGATGCTCGTAAGCCCATACGGCGACTGCTAATTCATTCTCTGTTACCTCCAGGCCCTGGGTACTTTTGTACAGGTATAAATCCCCAGCCTGGGGCAGGAAAATGGCTACATCTCGGCTGTAGGTTTGCCCGATATGGTCAACTACAGTTTTCGTAACAGCCTCTAAACCTACCGCGGCTGTCAGGTCATGACCTAAATCATACAAGGCCGCTGTTTGGGCCTCACGCCGCTGAGCAGCATCGGCTTGCTCCCGAACCTGGGCAGTTAAATAGCTGATGACTAGGCTCACCGCAAGTAAGCCAAAGAAAGTCAGGATGTATTCTGTGTCTGAAACAGCCAGGGTGAACTGGGGTGGAACGAAGAAATAATCAAAGGCCAGCACGCTCAAGATTGAGGTCATAATTGCTGGACCCCGCCCAAGAAATAGGGCTGCCACCACAGTTGCCAGTAAGTAAATGACGATTAGGTTGGTCGGTGAAATTAACGGGGCAATCAGGTAGCCTATGGCAGTCGCCACCAACATCATGGCGAGGCCCCAGGCATACCGGCGTAACGGATGATGGGGCTGCCAGATGTGTTCTGCTTGGCTCTCTGGCGATTTTTCTGTACATTTCTCCTTGCTATTCACTGAGATCACGTCGATTGGACCGCTCCTGCGGATTAACTGGTCACCGATTGGCCTGCGGAACAGGTCAATCAGCTTCGACCGGTGTGATTTACCGATGATGATCTTCGTGATGTTCTGGTTCCGGGCATAGTTTGTCACAGTTTCGACAACTGAATGACCGGGTATCGTGAGCGACCTGGCACCTAATTCCTCGGCTAGCCGCAGCATATGGTCAACCTTGTCACGCTGGCTGGCAGGCATACGCACATGCTGTGGGGTTTCAACGAATATCGCATACCACTCCGCTTTCATCTCATCGGCCAGACGGCGTGTAGTTCTAATGAGCCGCTCACTGCCAATCCCAGGACTGACGCATACCAGCAAGCGTTCACCGGCAGGCCACGGCCCAGGGATAGAACGCAGCCCCATATAATCGAGCATCTGGTTATCGACCCGTTCTGCAGCCCGCCGCATGGTTAGCTCACGTAGCGCAGTCAGATTACCCTGTCGAAAGAATTTTTCAATAGCCCGTTCAGCCTGTTCGGGGATGTAAACTTTTCCTTCCTTAAGGCGGTGTAACAGCTCGTCCGTGGGCAGGTCGACCAGCTCGATATCGGTCACCTCATCGATCACCCGGTCAGGAATGGTTTCTTGGACTTTTACGCCAGTGATCTGGGCGACTACATCATTCAAGCTCTCCAGGTGCTGGATGTTAAGGGTTGTATACACATTAATACCCACCTCCAGCAGCTCTTCCACATCCTGGTATCGTTTCGCGTGCCTGGAGCCCGGAGCATTTGTGTGCGCCAGCTCGTCCACCAGCACCAAGTTGGGCTTTCGGGCAAGAACCTGATCGATATCCAGCTCGTGAAGCTTTACATTTCGGTAGTTTATGATTTTTGCAGGGACGATCTCTAGGCCGCGCAGCATGTTCTCTGTTTCAGCTCGTTGATGAGTCTCAACATATCCCACCACAACATCCACGCCTTCTGCTTTACGTTGGTGAGCAGCCTCCAGCATGGCATAGGTTTTTCCCACACCTGCCGCATAGCCAAAGAAGATCTTCAGATGGCCGCGTTTCTTTTGTTTGGCTTCTGATTGAACACGCGCCAGTAGCTCGTCTGGATCTGGTCGGATTTCAGCAAAAGCTCCCACAATGATCTCCCCGTCTTATTTTATCGCATCCAGCGCAAGATTAAGCTCAAGCACATTGACTCGTGGCTCGCCCAGGATGCCGAAGGTCCGCCCTTGTGTATATTTTTCGACCAGGGCTTGAACCAGCTGCTGGCTTAGGCCGCGTAACCTGGCGACTCTGGCCACCTGGTAATTCGTTGCCGCCACGCTAATATCGGGGTCGAGACCACTGCCTGAAGAAGTGACCAGGTCCACTGGGATGGGCGCCGTGTTGGTAGGATCTGCTGCTTTTAAGGCGGCAATCCGAGCTTCTACTTCGCTGGTTAATGCCGGGTTGGTGGGTCCCAGGTTAGATCCCGCCGAGGCTGCTGCATTATACGGGTAGGGTGACGTGGCTGATAGGCGTCCCCAAAAGTAACGCGGGTCGTCGAACTGTTGTCCGATCAGCGCTGAGCCGACCGCCTCACCATTCTGGAAGATTAAGCTGCCGTTCGCCTGCCTGGGAAAGATAACCTGGGCAATCGAGGTGATCACCAGGGGGTAAATGACCCCGGTGATCAAGCTGAAAACCGCCAAAGACACCAACGCCGGTCTAAGATAAGCGCGCATTAGAATTTTCCACTTCTTTACCCGGCGTCAGCGTTTGCCAGCACTTCGGCTTCAGCCAGCCTGGATCGTTCGAGCGCCTGAGCTGCCTGGATGGTGATGTTGTGCAGCAGGCGGCTACCTTCTTCCGGCAGCCACCCGTTTCCTTTCCAGATACGAATCTCACCTACCAGGCCGGGAAAAGCCAGGATAGGCAAAATTCGATCAGGCATTCCGCTCGCCTCACCTGCTGGTGGAGCTTTTGCCATCAGCGATCGTTGCGACCCACTACACTCGACACATACTTCCACTAGTTGAGATTGAAACATGAATTGGATGTTATTGGCCAGTGCATGTACAACCGTTTCCTGGGTGCGCAGACCAGATAAAGCTGATGATAGCTCATACATGAACATCGCCTCTCGCTGGCTAGTTTGGGCCTTAGATAAGCCAGTCTGGATCCTCGCGATGACTACGATCGAAACTACCAGGAAGATTGCCAGCACCAGCCAGCCTTCCAGCCTGCCCACAGCAAAAGTATAGAATGGCGGAATGAAGAAGAAGTCAAATAGCAAAGCAGCAGTAACAGCCGCACACACCCCCGCTCCCTGGCCCCACTTGGCAGCGCACCAGCCTATCGGTACCAGATATAACAGCGCAATCACTGCCTCCCCGAGGGTTTCTCGCCCGATAAATAATAATGGAATCGTCGTTAGAGCTACGGTTAAAAAAGCGAAGATGCAGTTTATGAATGCGGTTGATGAAAATATTTTTTTCTTCATAGGTTTCCTCTCAACATAACTCTGTCGTTACTTAATTTAAAACTTCCTTACTCAGTATCATGCCAGATGTAACAACACCAGCAGCATATCGATCATCTTGATCCCAATGAATGGAGCGATTAAACCACCCAGACCATAGATTAGCAGGTTGTCGCGCAATAACTGGGCCGCCCCTTTGGGGCGATACGGAACCCCTTTGAGAGCCAGTGGAACAAGGGCGATGATAATGAGTGCATTAAAGATCACTGCCGATAAGATGGCGCTTTCGGGTGTAGAAAGACGCATTAAATTTAAGGCTCCAAGCTGTGGGTAGGTGCTGGCAAACGCGGCGGGAATGATAGTGAAATACTTTGAGACATCATTTGAGATACTGAACGTAGTGAGGGATCCGCGTGTCATCAGCAGCTGCTTGCCGATTTCCACGATCTCGATCAGTTTTGTCGGGTTGCTGTCCAGGTCGACCATATTGGCGGCTTCTCGGGCAGGTTGGGTACCCGTATTCATTGCCACCGCCACATCCGCCTGAGCCAGTGCCGGCGCATCATTGGTACCATCACCGGTCATGGCTACCAATCGCCCACCAGATTGGTATTCACGGATTAGCTTGAGTTTGGTTTCTGGGGTAGCCTGCGCAAGAAAATCGTCTACCCCAGCCTCAGCTGCAATAGCGGCTGCGGTAAGTGGGTTGTCACCGGTAATCATTACAGTCTTGATCCCCATTTTTCGCAGGTGTGCGAAACGATCCCTGATTCCGCCTTTGACGATGTCTTTTAGGTGGATTACCCCCCAGGCTTCACCATTGCATGCCACAACCAGTGGTGTGCCACCCGACTTGGCAATCGATTCAACGACGTGCTCAAGCTCTGCTGGGATCGTATTCCCTTGTTGCCTGAGATAAGCCAGCATTGCGTCGGGTGCGCCTTTACGAATCGACGTGTCATCCATATCGACGCCGCTCATCCTTGTTTGAGCAGTGAAAGGAATGAAGTGTGCTCCAGATGGAGCATCCGGTCCAGAGCCAACCGTCCGACCACGCAAGCCAAATTTTTCCTTGGCGAGCACAACGATGCTGCGTCCTTCCGGAGTTTCATCTGCCAATGATGAGAGCTGGGCAACTTCTGCAAGTTCTTCTGGTTTAATCTTGCCTACAGGGATAAACTCAACCGCTTGGCGGTTGCCAAGTGTGATCGTTCCGGTCTTGTCTAGAAGAAGCACATCTACGTCACCAGCTGCTTCGACAGCTCGACCAGACATTGCGATCACATTGTGTTGGATCATCCGATCCATCCCGGCGATGCCAATGGCAGATAATAATCCGCCGATGGTGGTAGGGATCAAACACACGAGCAGGGCGACCAACACGGTAATCGTGATGGGAGTACCATGGCTTTCGGTTTGCACGCTGTAGAGCGAAAATGGTAATAAAGTGATACAAACCACAAGAAATATGAGTGTAAACGCTGCTAGCAGGATGTTTAGGGCGATCTCATTGGGTGTCTTTTGCCTTTTTGCGCCTTCGATCAGGTTGATCATGCGATCGAGGAATCCTTCACCTGGGTTCGCGGTTACGCGTATAACCAACCAGTCCGATAGCAGGCGTGTACCTCCGGTCACTGCGCTGCGGTCACCGCCAGATTCGCGGATGACTGGGGCGCTTTCTCCAGTCACCGCGCTTTCGTCCACCGAGGCAATTCCATCAATGATTTCACCATCCACAGGGATGATTTCTCCAGCGGTAACCAAGAGATGATCATCCTTGTGAAGGGCTGTCGAAGGTACTGTATCGACTGCCGCCTCACGGTTGGGGGTGCGGAGTTTTTTTGCCATGGTTTCACGTTGGGTTTTGCGTAATGCTTCTGCCTGGGCTTTTCCACGGCCTTCAGCTACTGCCTCTGAAAAATTAGCAAACAGCACCGTGAACCATAACCAGAGCGTTACCGTACCAATGAATCCAGCAGGTGCTTCACCATGACCAGTCATAGCTTGAACCAATAAGATTGTTGTTAGTGAGCTGCCAACTTCCACAACCATCATGACCGGGTTGCGTACCATGTGGCGTGGATCCAGTTTTTTAAATGCATCGATCACCGCCCGTTCGTATAGCTGGCGCCGCTTCGATAGTGACTTTGAAGAGTGTACTACCATTCTAAGACCTGTTCTGGTTCTTGCCATACTTATTGAGCATGATCCCTCGATTGTCACCAAAGCATTAAATGCTCAACAATTGGTCCCAATGCCAGGGCTGGGAAAAAGTTCAATGCACCCACAAGGATAACAACAGCGCTCAACCAGACGATGAATAATGGTGTGTGGGTTGGGAGGGTGCCAGCACTCTCGGGTGACTTTTTCTTCTTTACCAGCGATCCAGCTAATGCCAATGTCGGAACAGCCAGGAAGAACCGGCCAATCAGCATTTCAATCCCACCAGTAATGTTATAAAACGGATTATTTGCCGCAATTCCTGCAAACGCGCTACCATTATTATTCCCTTGCGAGGTATAGGCGTACAGGATTTCGCTGAAACCATGTGGGCCCGGATTGAGTATTGCAGCTTTACCTGGATTGGTAAGTACGGCGATTGCGGTAAATGTCAGCACGCTGATCGGCATGATCAAGATGAGCAGCGCCGCCATTTTCATCTCGTAGGTTTCGATCTTCTTTCCCAGGTACTCAGGCGTACGGCCTACCATCAATCCCGCCACAAATACCGCTACGATCACAAAAACCAACATCCCATACAAGCCCGAGCCGACCCCGCCAAAAGATACTTCGCCCAACATCATCATCCACATCATCGCCAGACCCCCCAGCGGAGTGTATGAATCATGCATGCTGTTTACCGAACCGTTTGATGCAGCCGTGGTTGCCGTTGCCCACAGGGCAGAATTGACCGTCCCAAAACGGACTTCCTTGCCTTCCATGTTGCCACCGGGATTCGTTGTACTGCTCGTTTGGTCTGCCCCTAGGCTGGCTAAAGCCGGGTTGCCAGTCTGTTCAGCCGCGAAGGCAAGCCCAAGCCCTATCCACAGTAATACCAGCATGGCTGCCAGGATTGCCCAGCCCTGACGTGTAGATCCAACCATATAGCCGAAGGTGTATGTAAGTGCTGCTGGAATGAGCAGGATGGATAGCATTTCCACAAAATTAGACAGGGGTGTTGGGTTTTCAAACGGATGGGTGGAGTTGGCATTAAAAAATCCGCCCCCATTGGTTCCCAGTTCTTTGATGGCGATCTGTGAGGCAGCCGGACCAACAGCCAATAGCTGGGTGGTCTGAGTGATAGTTTCTGTTAGCGAATTACCGCTGGCATCGGTGACGAGGTTACCCTTGGCATCCAGGATGGGCTGTTGAGATGTGGATGGTTGGACAAGCGAGACTTGTTTATACGGCGAGAATGTCTGTACCACCCCCTGGCTCACCAGGAATATAGCCAGGATCATCGCCATCGGCAGTAAGATGTATAACACCCCGCGCGTCATGTCGACCCAGAAGTTACCAATCCTAGTGGTTTGTTTGCGGGTCAATGAGCGGATAAACGCCATCAGTACCGCCATGCCAGCCGCAGCTGACATAAAGTTTTGGACGGTTAACCCAACCATTTGGGGTAGATAGCTCAGTGTGTTTTCTCCGCCGTAAGCTTGCCAATTTGTGTTGGTGACGAAACTGATCGCTGTATTGAATGAAAGGTCTGGAGAGACTGCTCCAAGCTTCTGGGGGTTTAGTGGAAGCAGCCCCTGCAGTCGTTGGAGCAGGTATAGGGCCACGAAGCTGACCAGGCTGAAGACCAGCAATGAGATGGCATAGACCTTCCAATCCATCTCGTCTTCCTCCCTGATCCCGAAAATTCGGTACAGGAATCTTTCCAGCGGGCGAAGGGGGCTATGGAGAATGGTGCTATCACCTTGATAAACCCGTGCCATGTATAAGCCTAGGGGTTTGACCAGCATGATCAGGATGATGAAAAAGATCGTCACTTGCAAAAAACTATTAAATGTCATTCGCTGTCCAGTCCGCTTTTCAGTCGAACCACTCCGGTTTTAAGAGTGCGAGTAGTAAGTAGACCAATAGAGAAATCGAGATCAATCCCGTTAGGATATAGAAGATATCCATATCACTCATCCATCAGGCCCTGGCATAGAGCGATCAAGCCCCAGCAGGCGATAAATACTACGGCAATCATCGCAAGGTAAAGTAGGTCCAACATAAGCTGCTCCTGATTACATCCAGTCCAGCTTAATATAGTGTTTTTGAGGTCAAGTTGGTGGCAAGGTATTGAATAAATGGGTCAAGAAAAAATAAAAATCTCGCTAAAAATGTAATTGATCTGTTTTCTGGCCAGAAAAAAGCTGTAAATATTCTCCCCCATCCAAAATAAGTAATGACATTCTTCGATCGCTAACTTGTGATTGGATATATATTGAAATTATTCCAACAGCTGTTTTAGCCTGAGGGCATTGGCTGGTGCGTACCCTTCAAAGTCGTTATTAAAAAATACATACACCTGCCTGGCCCCTTTTTTTGCTAAGTTTTGGGCGAGCCGGGCGATTTCTTCAAGCTCGGTATTTGAGTAGTTATATGAATACCAGTGGCCACGGCCGTGCATGCGCAGGTAGGCTCTCGTCGAGGTGAGATGATCGGTGAGCTTATGCTGGGGCGAATCTACATTGCAGAGTGTAGCTCCTAGCTCTTCCAACAGACGCATGGTGTCTTGGCCATACCAATCGGAACGCCGGAATTCGACCGCTGCCCGGGTGGGGTCAGGGAAAGCTGAAAGGGCTGTGCGCAAGCGTCCTGAGTCTATGGGCATATTAGGTGCCACCTGGAGCAGGATCATTTTGAATTTGTCTCCCAGCAGTGTGCACGAGCGATAAAAAGCCTGAATATCCTGCTCCACATCCAACAGGAACTTGCGATGGGTGATCAACTTCGGCGCTTTGAGCACGTAACCGAACCCTTCGGGAGCGCCCTGCCTCCAGTTCAGGTAGGTCTGGTCTTTAAACGTGCGGTAAAAGGTGGCATTGACCTCCACCGCTGAAAATTGGCTTGAGTAATGATCGAACCACTTCTTTTGAGGCAGTTCAGGTGGGTAAAAACGGCCTTTCCAGTGCTCATAGGTCCAACCGGATGTGCCGATGTAATAAATTGGCTGCTCAGCTGGCATTGCCAGGCGGTTTATTTTGTCCATGGATTATCCATTTTATTATTGCTCAGCCCCCTTAAATCAGAAGCGCCCTGCACGCTATTGCGCACAGAGCGCTTCACGACCAACCCCCTGGGGTTGAAACCCTAATGCGTAGAACGCATTGTTTTATCTAAATCTTATTTTATCACCAGATTTCTTTAAAAATCATTAAAGTTGTCTAGTCTTCTTTGTGTTCTTTTTGACGCTTCCGGTTGTAGCTCTGCCATTGTGAGTGCTTACGGTCGGCTTCATCCATGCCGCGTTTCATACGTGCAGACATATCTTCGTAGTTCGAAGAGTCCTGTGCTGAAACATACGGCCGGCTAAGGTTGATCTGTTGAGTAAGCAATTGATTGGCTGCTTCCCGTTCTCCCCGGCGCTCGAGCTTCAGGGCTTCTGTGGCAGCATCCGCCAGCTCGACCACGCTGAAACGCTGCATGACCTCCTGGTTTACCGCGGCTTCTTCCACTTCCTTCCCGCTCGCATACCTGAAGCTTGTCTCTGCCTGGCCTTCGAACACCTGCCCAGGTTGACCCTGGCTGAAGACCTTGGCGTTGAGCTTCAGTTCATCTGCAGCTGCCCCAGCCGGTACCTGCAATTTCACGTAAAGATCCTGCAGCCTGCCTGAGAGCATGTCACCCAGGTAGATGTGCAGGCTGCCATCTTTATATTCAGCAGCCCAACCACCCAATACCTGCCAATCCATGCTCATCGGGAGGTCGATCTTCACTTCCACCTTACGCACCGTGATGCCGATCAATTCTTCAAATTCCTTCAAGAAAATCTTGACGATTCGCTCAGGCCGTTCAATGTAATAAAAGTTACCGCCACCCCGGTTAGCCATCGCTTCGAGAAGATGCTCATTAAACCCATGCCCAACACCGAAGGTCGAGGTGGAGATGGAATCCTTGTACAGCTCGAAGGCATGTTGCGCCAGGATTTCTGGGTCAGTCTGGCCCACGTTGGCCAGCCCATCCGTGAGCAGCATGGTGCGGTTGATGGTCCCCTCTCCGGCAGCTGCAGCGATTTCCCTGCAGCCGGTCAGCCAGCCATCGCGCAGGTTGGTCATATTTCCAGACGTGATGCTGGAGATCAGCTGTTTTATCTCGAAGCGGTTGCCGTGGGTTACCTTCATGCTGTGCGCCAGCACCTGGATGGTGTCATCATATACCACCAGGGCCACTTGGTCTTGCGCTTGCAATTGTTCAAGCACGTGGCAGGCAGCCTGCTTCACATATTCTAGTTTTGCACCATTCATCGATCCGCTACGGTCGAGCACCAATGCCAGGTTGATATCCGGCCGCCGATCGTCTTTCGATGCCTCAGGAGCCTGTACCCGGATTTCCAGAATTCGTTGAGTGGTATTTTCCTTCGATATGAGGCTCTTGTCTGAATTTAATTGGATGTTGAGTTTTTCCTGGTTCATTTCGTTCCTCCTTGTAATTTTGTGCTAAAGATTTTCCTTGAGAAACTGAGCAGCTGCCTGACTCGATATTCCATTTCTGGTTGTATTGGGTGGCGAAGATGAAGCTCTACCCCGGTTGCCAGCTCAAATCTTTGCCACATGCCTTCGCTCTCGTCTGAATAGATATCCTGCAGGTTGCTCATTGGTGGCACCGCTAAATCGGATTGTCTTGTGATCCTTATCTGGTTTTTTTCCGTCGTTCCTTTCGTTTTATATCTGGATTGGTCTTCCATGATCTGGTCGATATATTGAAGTGCCTTTTCAGCGGGCCTGGCATTGGGTTGGGAAGGCATGGGTTGACCTTGGAACCGGGGAGTGGTGGCTGAAGGCTCGAGCAGTTTATGCTTAACCTCCTCATCCGATAGCGTGTTCATGATTTCCCGGATTTCACGCAGCGGCAGGTAGGATTCCTTCAGCCTGCGGATGAGCTCCAGCCTGTCCAGGTAGCTGGGTGAGTAGTAAGAATATTTCCCCTGGTAGCTAGGCTGGGGCAGGAGCCCTTCTTCGATGTAATAGCGTATCGTTCGAACGGATATCCCGGCCCGTTCTGCCAGCTCATGGATTAAAAATTCTTCTACAACCATTTGGCACTCCTTGCTTCATTTTCTCTTTTCATTTGTCTGATAATAACATTATAACAGTATTACGTAATAATGTCAACGAGGAGATGGATGATTCCACATTTTTCGTAAAGGGATATCATGTTGAGTTGAATTTATGGAGAAAAGTGTAAATTTGTGCCCGTAGAAAATAGGGGTTTACGCCAAGGAGTAAAGTATGGGTCGGATATTGCCATGCCCTGGGTATATGTGGCTGGCGCCTTTTTCCCTCAAATGCTGCCAGCTGGTCTTCACCAAATTTTCTGCTTCTCCCCAGGCGAGCTCCTCCGGTGTCAGGTCGCCGGTAAAGGCCGAGCCATCGTCCAGCAGTAAGGACACGCTATCATCGGAGTGCCCTGGGGTGTGCAGGATCTCGCCTGGAATACCAGCCCTGGCCAGTAAGTCACGGCTCTCCGTGGTCGAAATGATCACATTTCCATCCGACGCGATATCTACATAATGGTCTTGGGATTTGGTGAACTGCTTCATCAGCGGGATATGAGGCACTTGGATGTCGATGACAATCAACGCCACCCCTGCCAGCTTGAGCTCTTGGGCCAGCCCGGCATGGTCGATGTGATAGTGAGTAGCCAGGGCATAGCAGATCTCTTTGCGGGGAATGTCCATTTGGTGGAGCCTTTTACACATCGTCCCCATCGTGCCAGGGTAGCCCAGGTCTACCAGTATGCGGGAATTCCCCGCGCTGATTACCCAGTAGTTGGTGGACAGGTACCCGACGTTAACGATGGTGAGAGCCATTGGCTTATGTATGGTCCTTCGAACCACTACCCTATTATGCCACAGGCCAGGAACCCGATTCACAGGGTTTGCAAAAAATCAGTGTGACCAAAAGCAGTGGACTCTGCTCCACAAACGGCGTTTTTTCGGGAAGATATTCCGCTCCTAGTGGTCATATTCTAGTTATGCCCTGTGTTCGATCTTTTTCAAGAATTCATTTCAATGAATTATTGTTCGGTATAATAACAATATTTAATTAATCGGGCAATCATCGCGTTTCAGCTACTTCTTTGTGTTGTTACAATTTATTTCCGATCAATCCGGGTCCTTAACATTGGTGATACAACTTTGCGGGGCCTTGGTCGAAGTTACACTTGATATTCTTTGCTGAGTTTCGTAAAACCTCAGGAAACAGGAAGGATATTTTTTAAGTGATGAGATTAATCACATGAAACTTATTCGTTATTCAATCTTGCGGGATCAATACGACGTGATCGTGGTGGGAGCGGGCTTGGGCGGGCTATCGGCGGCCGGCCTGTTAGCAAAACGGGGTTTATCGGTGCTGCTCATCGACCAGCAGGACAAACCCGGTGGATCATGCACGTCCTTTAAACGAGAAGACCATGTCTTTGACGTGGGCACTGCCATGTTGTATGGCTTTGGTGAAAAAGGTTTCCGCCCGTTTCGGTTCCTGATCAACGAGCTGGAAGCACCCATCGACGTGGTGGCCCATGAGACCCTGGCCCGCATGACCTTTGAAGGGCAGGAGATTGTGTTCTGGCCAGACATTGAGCGTTTCCTGCAGGAACTGTTTCGTTTATACCCGCAGGAAAAGGATGGCTTGCGAGCGTTCTATCAAGAACTCACCAGGATGTATGAGAATATCGTGGTCAAGAACGAGATTGTCTCACCTCCGTCTGAGCTATCGCCCCGGCAGGCACTGCGCCAGCTGATGAGTGATCCCCTGGTCATCGTAAAAATGCAGAGGCTCCTCTCCATAAGCACCCTGGACTTGCTTAGAAAATTCTTCCATACCCCAGAGGTGATCGATTTTTTTGACAAGCTCTGTTCTGCCTATGCCTATACCACCGCAGCGGAAACCCCTGCAGTACTGGCAGCAACGATGTTCATAGATAACCATATTGGTGGGGTTTATTTCCCTGCTGGCGGTGCGCAGATGCTCCCCAACACCATCGAGAAAGCCTTCGAGCGTTTTGGCGGTCAGACGCTCTATCGCCAGATGGTGGATGAAATCCTTATCAAAGATGGTCAAGCTTATGGCGTTCGCCTCAGCGATGGGGTTGAGATTCTCGCCGAGCGCGTCATCGCCAATGCCACGGTTTGGAACGTTTATGGCAAGCTGGTGAAGCCGGAGCACATCCAGCCAAAGCGGCTTAAGTGGGTGCAGGGTTTGATCCCCACCTATCCAAGCATGACCCTTTACATGGTTGTGGACCGCCAGGGCTTTCCTGAAGGATGTTATCCGTGGGAAATTTTTATCGAGAATCGCAAGGTGATCGATTCGTCCGACCTGACCTTATATATCAACTCGCTGGTTGATAGGACGCTGTGCCCACCCGATCACCTGGTGGTTATGGCCATTGCCCCGAATATGTGCGCGTGGCCGCACGCCGACGAACCTGGCTACCATTCTCCTGAATATGAAGCTCAAAAGCAGCGCGAAGCCGATCGGATGATTGACCAGATAGAGCAGCATCTGCCTGGTTTTCGCCAGCAAATTCGCACCCTCATCATAGGCACTCCTACATCCATTGAACGCTACTTATTGAAAAACGGCGGTGCGGTTGGAGGACCTAAAAACCAGATTGGGCAGGAGATGCTCAAACGCCTGCACGCCCGCAGTGAGTGGCAACACCTCTATTTCTGCGGTGATTCGACTACCATGGGCACCGGAGCTCCTGCCACCACCGTCTCAGGCATCGGCGCAGCCAATGTCATCCTGCGTGAGCTTCATCTGCTGGAGTATGAGCCGCATAAATTCAACCGCCAGTATGTCAACCTGGTTGACCTGCCTTATCGCAGGCCAGCCTACAAGCCGACGGATATCATCACTGCTGAAAATGCCTTCCTGGCTGCTGCTGATTGCCAGGGCTGCCAGGATCCAAAATGCGTGCAAGGCTGCCCGGCAGGCATCGATATTCCGAGCTTCATGCGCCGTATGGAAGCCAGGAATTATGCTGGTGCTGCTCGGGTGATTCGTGAGCAGAATCCTTTCGGAGAGGTGTGTGGGCTGCTTTGCACCCCTAATCGCACCTGCCAGAAAGATTGCTACCGGCGTGATTTTACTGACCTTCCTGTGCGCATCGCTGAGCTGCAGCACTGGGTGTGTGCTGAGGCAGGTCAGGCAGGATGGCTGCGCATGCGTGCGGGCTCTTCTGGGCAGCAGATAGCGGTGATCGGTGGTGGACCTTCCGCATTGAGCTGCGCTTATTACCTCAACATGGCTGGCCACCAGGTTAAGCTATTTGCCTCCGAATCTCAGGCTGGAGGGGCTTTGTGGGTTCAGTCTGGGATAGACCCCTTGCTCCAGGAAGCAGTCCGCTGTGAAGTGCAGACCATCCTTTCTAGCGGAGTTGCCTTTGAGGGTGGCAGGCAGTTTGGGCAAAACCTGGATCTGAACCAGCTGCTGGAGGATTTCCAGGCTGTTTACCTGCCGGAAGCAAATCTTGCCCCAAATTCAAGCCTCTATGAATCCTGGTTGGGTCGCGACTGGTTGAGCTCGGTTGACCCGCAGACGTACCAGATAAAAGACCAGTCGAAGGTATTCGTTGGCCAGGAATATTTTTTGGACATTGTCAGTGTGGTGGAAGCAGCCGCATCCGGCCGTCGAGTGGCTTGTGCGATAGACGATTATTTGCGTACTTGAAATGAATACACCTGGAAATTGGTGGGCATACCATGCATGAATACCTGACCTGGATCTTGTGGATCCTTATCGCATTTCTGTGCGGAAGCCTGCCTTTTTCTGTCTGGCTGGGGAAGCTCTTCCTGCATGCCGATGTACGCCAGTATGGTGATGGTAATCCTGGTTCTGCCAATGTGTTTCGAGCCGGGAATAAAGCCGTAGGTGCCTTAGCATTATTACTCGACGTAGCCAAAGCTGCTGCACCGGTCGGGTGGTGCTATTACAATTTGAGCATACGCGGGCTTCCCATGTTCCTGATCGCCATAGCACCGGTCCTCGGGCATGTTTTCAGCCCATTCCTGAGGTTTCATGGCGGTAAAGCAATTGCCGCCTCGCTGGGTGTCTGGATTGGTCTGACCCTCTGGAAAGCCTCCGTGGTGGGTGTGATTGGAACGCTGATCGGGATCGCCTTCGTGAGCCCCCCAGGCTGGTCGGTGATGTTGGGCCTGGCAGGCATACTCATCTCTCTCCTGGTCTGGATGCCTGAGCCATTTCTGTTGTCTGTTTGGGTTGCTGAGACGCTCATCCTGGTCTTTACCCACCGCTCCGATTTACGACACAGGCCGGTGCTACGTGCCTGGATCACCAGGCGCCTGAACCGCCGGAAGTAAGCGGGTATGAGCAGCTACCTTACCCATGGCCTGATCCTGGGTTTCATCTTTTTTCAAGCTGTAGTCTTGGTGATCGTAGTCAGTAATCTCATTCTACTGCGCGGCCCCAGGCATTACTCTCAACCACCCAGCTTCCCGCTTGTTTCAATCCTTGTGCCAGCTCGTAACGAAGAAGCTACCATCGCAAAGTGTGTCCAATCCCTCATGGGGCAAGATTATCCCTGCTTTGAAGTGATCGTGCTTGACGATCAGTCCAATGATGCCACTCCGATCATCCTTACGGAGCTTGCCATTTCGTTCCCCAGCCTGAAGATAATCACTGGCAGCGAGCCTCCGCATGGTTTTGTGGGAAAGAATTGGGCCTGCCATCAGCTTGCCCTGAGCGCTGCCGGTGATTTGCTACTCTTCACCGATGCCGATACAGTTTTCCTACCCACTGCACTGCGTCGGATCGTCGCCGCGCAACAAGGTGAGCAGGCAGCCTTGATCACTGGCTACCCGCGCCAGGTGGTGGGTAGCTGGGGGGAGAAGCTGCTTGTCCCATTTTTCCTGTGGGCTGTGCTGTGTTTCATTCCCTTGTGGCTGGCATATCGCCTGCGTCTGTCCGCCCTTTCCAGTGCAGTTGGACAGATGATGCTCTTTCAACGCAGTGCTTATCAGGCAATTGGTGGTCATGCAGCTTTAGGAGATCAGGTCGTCGAGGACATGGCCCTGGCAAAACGTATCAAACAGGCCGGTCGACGCTGGCGGGTTATGAAACTTACCGATCTGGTGTCGTGCCGTATGTACCAGGGAAGCCGGCAGGCCTTCGATGGGTTTTCCAAGAATCTATTTGCGATATTTGACTATCGACTGGGCGTCTTCATTTTCGTCTATCTCTGGCTGGGAATGTTATTCCTGGAGCCATTACTGGTGCTGTGCGCAAAGGCATTCAGCTTCGCCCCGGCTGCCTCATACGTTGAGCTAGTGGTGTGTATCGGTTTATCCCTGTTAATTTGGGAGATCTCTTACGTCGAGTTGGGATTTCAACCCTCCCTTGGGCTGATTTACCCATTGACGATGCTTGCGAATGAAGTCGCCGCGATCCGCTCCCTGGTGTTCAGCTTCCGGGGAAGGCTGTCGTGGAAAGGACGCAAGCTTGTTCGTCCGAAATGGAGATGGTTATAAGCCTCTGATAAACAGGTCCAATGCCTGGCTGATTTCCACCAATTTTGCTGGATCGACAATCTCCATCGAATCTTGTGGGGTATGGGTGATCTGCTGGGAATCGATGTGGTCAGTGAACCACTCCGACGATATCGCCACTGCCGGGCACCCATTCTGTATGAACATGCTGTGGTCACTTTGCACCCAGGGTTGACCTACCGTCAGACCGTCGAATTGGCTGATGATGCCCATGAGTCTCTGTTCGACTTCCACTGGTAAGCCATAAAACGAGAATGCAGACCTGCCTTCCTTGTAACCCGCTCCATCAATATTGATATTGAGCAGGATCTCAGTAAACCTACCCTGGAAATCGCGAATATAGCGCATCTGACCCGGGACGGCGTAATAATCTTCCCCATTCAGTGCCACCAGCTCAACCAGATTTGGTCCGTCATAACCCTTCAATCGCTCTGCCAGGAGCAGTAGGGTCACTACGCCAGTGGCATTGTCTATTGCCCCCGGTGTGCCCTTTTTTGCATCGATGTGGGCTGTCACTATCAGGCGCCCTCTGGAAAGGTGGCCCTTGCGGGCGATCACGTTGCAGCCTTTGCCTGGAACCCTTTCGGAAATACTCTTTAGAGACGCAGTAAGGCCCAAATAGGGTATCAGTCGTTGCCCCTCCTCCTCTGTCATATATACCGATGGGATGTCAAAATCACCATCTTCGATGAGCGGGAAGGGATATACTCCACCCGCCATGGATGCATTTCTGCCGGTGGCGCAGATAATGACCATGGGCTTTTTGATCTCAAGCAGTGAAATGATATGCTGGTGATCTTCCGGGTTGTAGAATACAAAGCTCTTGGGCATCAGCTGTTCTGTGGCAATCTCTCCATGCATGATCAGCAGTTTGCCGGTAATATTCTCTTCTTCCAGCTCAGCAATGCTGGATATGCTCACCAGTGGACCTTCAGCATCACAGCCTAACGAGTAGGGGCTGACGTTAACCTGGAACACTTCGCCGGCGCATCTCAGGCAAGCTCCACCATCGACCCAGTCCATGGCTTCAAATTCCTGGATTTCTACATCCCATCGATAGGACTTCAAATTTTCTGCAAAATAACTGGTGGCACGCCGGTTGCCATCACTGCTCACACTCCGGTCACAGATCGTGTCACACAGCATTTTGAGGTGGTCAAAACAGATGCGTCGGAGGGTTTTCATTGTTCACTTGATCGATTATTGGTCAAGAATTATTATGCTGATCCATGTAATTTTACTGCGCGTCCCTGTAAAAAAAACAATATGACAATGGCTTCGATCGGAACTTGCCGTTGGTTTTTGAGCCTGATTGATGTGAGAAGAAGCATGCTAACCATGTGTGCGCGGCAAACTTACCTCGTAAACCAACCTGGAAGGTGCCTTAGACCGTCTTCATGATGTATTCTCGCACCCGTTCGATCTGCTGGCGGATAGTCCCCAGGTGATAAGCCGCATGGGGGATCAGTGCCATGACTCCGGTAAGATAATCGCCGTTTAGTTCGGATTGTTTCCTTAAGTTTTCTACCAGCGTCTCGTATTCTCCCCGTAGTTCGCTTTTCAATTGCTCCCACCTGGTCTCATCCGCTTGGAGCGTATTCCAGCTTTCCTTCCAGCTGCCCCGGTATTCCTCACCTTGTAAAGCACGGTTGGCATTGGCCAGGCTCCATCGCAGATGCTCCACATGGGCTGCAATGGTCGTCCCTGGGTCGTTTCGATGGGTGGAGATGGAAGCCTCAAGCGCTGAAACATTCGCGATGAGCCCCAAGATACCCGAGTCAGGCTCATTATCAATGAACCAGGTAGACTTGGGGTCAGGCGGTCCAGCATAAGCTTCCGAAAATAGTGTAATGATCGATTGGATGACATCGTTTGTATTCATTTAGATTACCCCATTGATTTGTTCTATTCTAATTTTAAGAGCTGGGGAAACCAAACTTATACTTTGCCAGGCAGGTCACCCCCAACAAGCAAAAAAAGATAAAATTTATCTTATTAGTATAAATAAAATCTCAATTTTGTCAAACCTGCCCGTCTGTTCAAGAAAGGTCAAGAATGCTATCGAGCTCACGCTGCAAACCTTTCAAGCTGCTCACCTTACGGATCGCCATCAGCGCGCCTGCCACATAGGGTAAGGCGCTACTACCTGAATCATGGCGTAACGCGATCCTCTGGTCGGGCATACCGAAGATGACCTCTGCTGAAATGTTGTAGCCTGGCAACCGAATGGAATGCACCTGAGAGCCGTTCAGGCGCGCCCCGCGTGCGTCTTTTAGCCCCTGGGTGTCTTCCAGGGGTACACTGAGGTCGGATGGCCTGATATTGCCCAGCCGCGAGGCCAGCTAACGTGCCGTTCCACTGGGTGCATCGCGTTTATCATCATGGGCATAATCGATGATCTCCCAATTCGGGATGTACCTGACTGAAATTTCTGCAAACTTCATCATCAGGCTGCAGTGATGGCGAAATTCCCCACCGCCAGCACTGCCAGGTTTTGACGCTCGGCTGCTGCTGATAACTCAGCATAATCTGCTTCGGTTAATCCAAAAGTCCCGATCACCACATTCGCCCCTGCGTTCAATGCCGCCAGGCAGCTGGCTTTCGCAATGGTCGGTTTTGTGTACTCGAAAAATTCATCGCAGGTCTGCCCGACAGCCTGCTCAGCAGTTGTGAAGGAAGGGCAATCCAGTGCTGGCTCGGAGAGCACCTCACTCAGATTCCGACCCGCGTAGGTGCGCGACACTGCCGATACCAGCTGGATGTCATCACATTGCGCGATCGCCCCGGCAAGGGTCGACCCAGCCCATCCGGTGGCGCCTGCCAAGCAGACTCTTATTTTCATACTTCCTCCTGATCGATGCTCGGAAAGTGTGTTCTCTGCTTGGGCAATTATGCAGCTATGGTGTGTTCCAGGTGATATCGGTCCAGTGGACCGGATGGTCTGTGGCTGATTCAGGCGGCAGGATATAGGTTGGATCGATTGCGGTCAAGTTTGGTGAGAGGAAGATGTGATCGATGCGATTCTCACCCGACATGTCCACCCCGTCCGTGCTGATCTCCGTGGGAAATACACTTGTCCAGGCATTGGTATACACTTCATCGATGATCTGGTAGGCTTCTTCATAGTCCCGTAAATTAAAGTCACCCATGGCGATCATATAAGGCTTGTCCTTTGAACGCTCGATCAACGTGTGGGCAAAGGCCACCATCGCCTCGTCTGAGCTATCGGGATGCACATCGTAGATCGTGAAGGTCTTGCCTCCCACTTGTACTTCCGTTTCGGCTACACCCGTTTCGTCCTTGTCGCTATACATGAATGCCGTACGTGTATTCTCGAGCGGGTACTTCGATAGGATAGCAGTCCCATAGGTACCCGACACGGTCTTAGGGCCGTAATACGAGTAGTAACCCAGGTTGTCAGCGAAATAACGTACGTAATCATTATTGTTGAGCGAGATGCGTGTCGAGTCGGTCTCTTGCAGGGCAAGAATATCGGGGTTAACTCGGCGGATGAGTGCCAGTTGCGCGGCATAAGATTTTTCACCGTTATCATCGTTAGATTGCTGCGTGTTGAAGGTCATCACTCTCAGCGTGGTTTTCCCAGCGGCATCTGCCTGGACGTGCATCGTTGGAAGAGCGAACACGAGCGTGCCAACGAAGATCAGCGTGAGCACGGCTGACCAGATCCAGGAATACCCGCTCACCGGCTCATTTTTAGTCGTAGTCTTACCCCGCGACAGCCGCCAGGCGATAAGAGTGAGACCCCCCGATAACAAGAAGAAAGACAGCCAGTAGGTGTTGCGGAAAGGCGGGCTGACTGGCTCAATGTATCCCCAAACATTCGTGAAGATATTGATAAAGATCAGCACGATCAACGTCAGGCTTCCCAGGAATATCCCCAGTGCCAGGCTGCGCGGTTTCTCAGTAGACGTTTGCATCTTTTGAATGATGACTTCCAGGTCAAGGAATAGCACTGGGAAGAGGATGAGCATGAAGGCCAGCGGGATTTGCTGCCCGGCAGTTGGGGCTCCAACTACCACCGCCGGTGAGTCTATTGTCGCAGGAAAGGCGACCCGCTGCGCCAGCAGGGTCAGGGTCAGGCTAAGGGTGAACAGCAGGTTCCAGGCGATGAGTATCCCGGAGGTGATGTGCTCGATCAAGGCTGGCCGGTTGACCGAGATCCCAGCCCACGCCAGTGCCAGCAGGCACACCAGCGCCACGATCAACGTGTAATTCCCCTCCGTCCAGCGAGCGATCACTGCCGGGGCAGAGACTGAGAAGTACACCAGGGTGATGACCAGGTAGATACCCAGTATTGACAGCGTGGGTTTGCCTCCATAGCTCGGGTAGGATAACCTGCGGTGGCTACCAGCCAGGAGCAGGCATACTGCGAACAATATACCCAGCAGCCAGCCCACCCAGCTGCCATATATTGTCAGTGTGTAGTCTATCCCATGACCAGCCGTGCGTAGCAGCACCGATACACCTACAGCCATTGCCAGACCTGCCGATGCTTTTCGCGCCGCCATTGGCAGGCTAGTGATGAGCAGGAACAACAGGCTGAAGGACGCTGCGCTGGCGATCCCTGCAACGATCATCCGGTTGGAGGTGTTCAGATAAGGCATCGCCCCGCGGCAGACGAACAGCAAGCCGAACAGAACCCATAACAACGGGCGGCTAAATTTCTTGTAGAATGGTAGTCCCAACAGCGGTACGAAGAAAAACAGCACCCCCAGCACCTTGGCATCCAGGCTGGAGTTCATCAAATCCAGGATATAGATCGATTCGACCAATACACCACTGGATTGGATTAGGAACAGGAAAAGGATCGCAAAGAAGATGATCAGCAAGTGCTGTTTTTTCATGTCAGACACTCCTAGTTTGAGGGAAGGTATATTCGGTTGATACAGAATTATTCAAGCCATTATTCGGCGTATGATAAAACACCCTCAACGAAGAGAGGGTGCTTTATACATCAGAACTAAAGGAGCCGTAAACCGCACCTGTCAAGCTTACTGGCGATGAGCTGGGCAGGCCTGCTGGCTGAGTATGCGCTGGTGAGCCCGATAAGGTCTCACATTTCCATCGGGGTTACGAGCTGGAAGTAATTGCCATCCGGGTCAGCCAGGGTGGCGATCCAGCCTCCATCCATCTGGTAGGGATCGCGGATCACCATGCCTCCCAATGCCTTGATCCGTTCGAACTCTTCTTTGACCTGGCTGGTCTCAAAATTGAGCATCACCCGCCCTGGGTCTTTGGTAGGCCCACGCATTTCCGAGTGATCCAGCAGGCTGAGGTAACTACTGCCCACCTGCTAGCCGTAAAAGCCATTCTTCTCGTCGATATAATCTGCCGACTTCCCCAGCACCTTCTCGTAAAACCCTGCCATCGTCTGCAGCCGTTTGGTACCGATCATGATCGAGTTAAGATTTAACATGTTACACCCGCCTTTCTTCGAGTAATTAGGTAAAATTTATCTCAATAATGAGAGATGTGCAATTATAACGTAAACTTCCTCGGGGAGCAGGCATGAAAACCGATACCTGGGTTCACCGGGTACAGCAATGAGAGCTTCTCAGCAACCGCTGGGAAGCTCCATACGTTGAGGCGATAGGGTGAATTACTTGATTTCAGCTATGGAACAAAAAACGGGTAAATTGCTTATGGTTCCTGATAGGCATAATCGGACATATACGATTCGATTTCTTCCCGGGTATAGGTATAATCTTCTGGTGCGGCGTTCCTAGAGCTGCTGCTTCCCAGATTGGCAATATTCTTACCGTTGAACATTACCTTGGCTGTTTGCACCGTACTCTCGCTGAAAATGGTCATTAATATCTGGTCGCGTGCTGCAATCTGCACGATACCCCCAACAGCAAAATATTCACCATCCAATGCTACTTCGACTGCCCCATCATTGAAAGTGACGCTGGTGACATCTATGTCAGTACTGTCCCATGCGTTTCGTGAATCAAGTAGCATTTTTCCTAAGGCTGCCTCGATGTTACTAGCGGGATCAGGGCTGCTTTCCACTGGAGCAAGAGTTGGCGCTAAGATCAATTCATCAGGCAGAATTTCCACACTGCCGGCTGGCGGAGTCTCCTCTCCGAGCTGGACAAAATAGTAATATGCTATTCCTGGAGCTGGCTGGGGTATTGGTGTCGCGGCGGGTGGTTCAAGGGTTGAATATGGTATGGGTGTATCTGAAGCAGGGATGGAAACGAGGGTAGATGGTAACGTATCCTGGGTTGGCAGAGCCTTGGAGCTGCAGGCACTGAGCGAGATGGCAAATATGCAGGCACAAATGCATAATAACCTTTTCATATGACACTCCTCCTGGCAAAAGGTTGTGTTGAGCCCTGAATAACCATACCCATCCTTTTCAACTGGACTGCTACATCATTTCAGATAGATTTTGTTCCGAAATTAGAAACAACTTTTACTGGATGGGAAATAACCTGATTAACCTTGGTCAAACAGAGGTGGCTCAGAGCAGTAACAATGCTCCCACAACGACCGTTACCACCCCAATGATGATGAACATGATTCCCATGATGAGTATCATGTTGGATATTTTTGCTGTCCTATCCAGTACAGCTTCTTTAGGGTTTTTGGGGTCGTAATAAACAGTCATCTCTTTACCTACCGGATAAAGCGCAACGTCTTTCTCTGCATTCTCTGGCTTCGAATAAGACTTTGTTCCACCGAATGAAATCCGCTTTGAAGCGTACTCCACCCCCGCTACCTGGTAGGTATAGCTAATTTCCGGGGTATAGACTGGGGTGCTCTCACCATCTTCGTCAGAGCTCATGAGCATACTTGAACCCTGCTTAACCCTGGATTCCTTGATCGCGCCAGTTGTTGCCAGCCACCGCGTGCTCTCTTCGGCTTTTCTTTTATTAAGGCGATGTACGAAGATCAGAATCACACCGATTGCAATAAACAACACTGTTAAAAATATTACAATTAAGATTGCGGCAGTTCCTGATGATTGGGTTTCCATATCTCCTCCGATGCGAATGGTCTCGATATTCTAATTATTACCAAAAAGATAAAAAACGCAAGTGATTTCGCAGTTCCTGTTCACCTCATTTCAACCCATAAAAAAAGCCTGCCTCGATAAAATGCCAGGCTTAACATCCAGGGTTGCCGAGATATGAAACGTAACCTGATCACTTATCCTGGTTGAATATAAAAAGGTTGTTTGTTGTATACTACTGATGAACATTTATCCAATTCATAATAATTAGCAACGTGGAAGGGCTTTATGGCGACACCTGATGCAGAAGAAGAGAAGATAGACCTGATATCCCTCTTAGGGACGACGAGGGATACCATGAATAAAAAAAGAAGAAGAACCAATATTCTTATAATTATTGGTGTTATCGTCGCAATTAGCCTCTATATTTTGTTCTCCTATTGGCATCCCTTCTGGCGATATCAGTCCGGTTATGTCTCAGCAGCACAATTTGGGGAGGACTGGCCATTCACCATATCTGAAGCGAGGGTGATTTGCGCTGGTCCTTACGATATGCTCCTGCAGACAAGGGCGGGTACTTTCGGATTGACCAGTAATGCGCAGGCTATCGGTTATCAAAGTTTAGAGGAATCGACTATTTGGAAATATGATCCAAATGGCTGGCAGAATCGCGTGCCTGCCGATAAATTCTGGCTTTACATTAATACATTGTGTAAATAAACCATCAACATCGACCTGGCAGCATCGATTATGCCGTCGATCACTTTATGATTCAATTCTTAGTAGGAATAAGTTACCCTAAAAACATCGAAGCGGAACATCTTCGTTTTTACAAGCTTAGGTTCGGATACCATACGGATCACTGAACCTCGATCATGAGTCTGTAAGTACCTCGGCCAGCAAGGCTTTAGCTCGCTCCGCAATCCGAATTGAGATGGTCTCCCTAAGTAGCTGGCCTCTTGCAGCACTCGCCGTTACTTCTGGATCGTTGGATCCGTCAGACACAGCGGTAAAGATGCCAATGTACTTGTGTTTCGTTACTCGGCGTCGTTGCAGGTGCCTGGGCTCTTCAGCATAGAATGATCTCAAGCTGCCATCTGTTTCGAGGGTTTTACCCAGATCAACCAGGTCTGGTCGGATAGCCATCAGCAGTGATGTCTCGCCTCCTGCAGCGTGCTCCTCCGGGTAATTTAAATCTGGTACCAGTTCCTGGTCTGTGAGCAGAATCCATTTCATACTCGGATATCGAGCAAGGAAATCCTCTCCGCTGGCTTGAATAAGTGGTAGATTGCTTTCTTTTGACCAGTGACCGCTGACAACCACGATGACTTTGAAACCACGTCGTCGTATAGCTTCATAAATATCCAGAAGCAAATTATGAAAAGTTTCGGGGCGAATCCAGAACATGCTGCCTGGTACGTGGTATCGCTCGCCATCTTCAATCCCACCTATGAGATAGGTGCCGTCTTCTAAATCCTCACGCGTGTCGCAGGACCAATAGAATGGCGGTGCAACAATGCCGCCTGAAAGCTGTGCTGCAGCAATGCAGATTGCGTGAGCTTTAATAGCATCCAACCCAACCGCATTTTGCTCGCCATGCCATTCAAGGACTCCGAGTGGCAGGTAGCAGATTGGAGCGTTAGCAATGGCCTGGGCGAATTCCCAGGGGAACAATTCTTCAAACTGTACCTTCATGATTATGCCATCCTTCTGCGTGCACCTGCTCAATTTACTGCCGGTGTGATGGCCCGTACCTGGCCGCTGAACAGAATGTGATTTGCCTGAGAAATAACCTTGAAATGTGGAGTGCTATAACGCAGCAAGCTTGCCTGCAAAAAATACCCCTAACATGGCCTCTATTTTATTGAGTATGCATTTCTCAATGCACCATTAGCAAGATTCTTGAAGAATCGATTACCAGGTTACCAGAGAAAACATGAAAACTGAAAAAAGAAATTCGAAAATAGATAATACAGTCCCTAAAATTGGAAATGTTTTTTTCGGTCAATCTGCAAAAGTCCATATAATCCTAATATAAACGCTGCGGTTGGCAATACCATTGTTGACACAAAGGTAGGGATGATCAAACTTGGTATTTCAGAATACCAATCGGAAAATATGAAAATCCATAATAATATGTCGAAAATTACGATGCTAATCGATGCGATCCCTAATTCTGAGTGTTTCTTTTTTGCTTCTACTACTATTTTGTCCTCCTTTCATCCAGATCAAACAATATGCTTCTGGAGTCGCCATTTTAGTATCGCATGATTTGTGAAGGGGGGCCACCGTGGTGGAATGGCCTTGACTCAATCAACTCGCCAGTCGGAAGTGAATAATATTGTAAATACTTAAGCTTGGGCAAGTAACTTGCGTTGTCTATCTTGTGTTGACTTCTCACTGGCTATATAGCATTATTAATACAAAGAGGGATCCAACAGCGAATAACTCCAAAATGGAAAATACTATTCCTAAAATTGGAAATATTTTTTTTCTTTTTTTCTGGATCAAACCCACAATACCCAGGATGAGCGCTGCAACTGGTACACCAAGAAATAAAAACACAAATAGATATCCACTGAAGTAATTGGTTAAACCTGCAATATTCAATCCAGCAATCCAGAGTATTATCACAATGATAGTGATAGCCAAAGAAGCGATCCCATATTCTGAGTGTTTCTTTTCTACCTCTACATCCATTATTCCCTCCATAATTATTAAAATAATAAGATTACTGGTTTTGTCTCCTAGCTAAGTATAGCGCGATCTAAAAAAGGGGGGACGCAGCTGTTACTAGAAAGAGACACTGAAACCTCGATGATCAAATCAAAACGGGGCAGGCAAGGTTGCCCACCCCATTCTTGTTAGCAGTTTCTTCGCGAGTTCGGATTATTTTTTGGGAACAAAGCCATCCGAGAGGGTCTTCAAGAATGCCACGATGGCGAGTTCCTCACCATGATTCAACCCAAGATTACCCATTTCGGTGGTGTTGACATTGGCAGACACTTCTGGGGCCGGCCAGCCTGCGCCGGGAACGTCCCTGGTGTTATAGAAGTGAACGATCTCCTCCAATGACTTGAAGTATCCATTGTGCGAATAAGCTTTGGTGAAGCTATTGAATGGCCTCAAGTCAACATTTCGCAGGGTTGGAACCTTGTGCTTGCCCCATTCTACTCCGTAGACATCCTCTGGGAAGCCACTATGCATGAGGAAGCCACCCAGACCTGGGTCCGCAAAGGTCGGATCAGCTATCGTGGCCGGGTTCAATGGATTCTTCGGTACGCCCAGGTTATCGTAGGTGAAGTCTGTGAAGAGTGGTTCAACATGGCAGGCAGCACACTGCGCCTTACCGCGGAATAGCGTCATACCCCATATCTCCTGACCGGTGAACCTGGCCCTCCCTTTCAACCAGTAGTCATACTTGGAGGTGAACATGCTGACCTCGCCGGATCGCTCGTACGCTGCGATGGCACGACCAATACAGTTATATCGCTCAAGAATGTCAGGGTCGGGGCATAATTCAATGAAATCATCTGCATAGTCCGATGCCAGCACTTTGGCAACCAAGGTCGCTGCATCGGGGATAGCCTGCTCCTTCGGGTTCAGGAAGGGTCCTTTCGCCTGTTCAGCCAGCGGGTCTCCCAGGGTCCAGCCGGTTGCGCGGCCATCCCAGAACATACCGCCCACCCACATCTCTCCATCAAAATCCAAGATTGGGCTATCGCCGGCGTACGCAGCTGACGGTGGCTTTCGGTCGCCAAAAGCACCCGGGATTGAACCTTCGTAGACCGCTCCAGCGGCATTGATGGCACTATCAGGGCCGGTCCAGCCCACAGATGGACTATGGCAGGTGGCACAGGACTGATTATTGTTTAAGGAGAGGTTTACATCGAAGAACAAATTTTCCCCAAGTTCTTCCTGAGGCGTCAGGGATCCCTGAGCTGATGCCACAGCTGCGATCGCCAGGATAGTGGCTGCTGCGAGCAATACTGCGAGATATAATTTTGTTCGCATTGTACATTCTCCATACACATAGGTAGGTCTTACAGGTGTTGTGGCCTCATCTTCCTGCCAGTTACCAGATGAGCTTTAGATCACCATCTGCACAAAACTATCTGCATAATAAAGTGATCTACCACCATGGATAGATGGCTACTGGGCGTAGGTGTCAAGTCCCCTGACATCACCTCCTTTGCACGCATGAGACAGGATTGGAGCTGCTTATCGTGCAAAATGAACATTGTTAAGTTCGAGTTCAGATAAAATGACTTTTTGCCCAATATCTAGCGGTGATTGCTCTATATATTGATGCAGGTGTTGATAAAACTTTTTTATCTATACTCGAAATAATTACGTCCCTAAGATATTTATAACAAAATTAGACAACAGAGTCAATAAGATTTTTCTCTATTCCTCATAGCATTCAATGGATATGAGCAGCAGTGACCAATTGCAGCGCGAGCATCCTGCTTTATCGAGCTATCCGTCCTCCAACACCCACCGGAACTAAATTGGTAAAACGGACCTTAGCAAAGTATTGAAGTATAGGTGTAATTACATAATACTTTCTAATTGTTCCTGACCATCCTCTACAATAGGTGGAATCTTCTTAATAGCGGGATGATCGCTGCGGTTGTTCCATTCCTGGTGATTGGTATACCATCTCTGGTATTGGGCATAATTCCCGTCAAAAATCCATAAACTGGCATTATCCCAGGTTAGCTCGTTAGAGCGATACCTGAACCGTCCAGCCAGATGAGGATTCTCTGGGGATATAGCAGCTCTCTCTCAGATTGGTACTTCAACACCCAGGAAACAATGTGAATGACCTCGGAAACCCCGGATTGGATTATGTATCTTTAGCAAGGTTATTCCGCTTCATAAATTCTGAGACCAACACTACGCTTCCACCTGGCAGGCGGCCCTCGCGCAGGATGGCTTCGAAAACCACCTGCTCATCCTCGCTGAGCGTGATGTCCTCGCCTCGCTTGCGGATGATCACATTGGCGGCGATATGCAGTCCGCCTGTGGGGATGGTTTCCGGAAGCTTCCCGGTTTCACGTACTGTATCAACCACCCACTGGTTGGTCGCATAGACAGCTGCGGTGAGCTTCAATTCTTTTTCTGATATATCTCGATTAGCCATTTCACATCCTCCATTCATAGATTAAAAAAAAGCAACCCCGAGCGGTTCGCTTCAGGGTTGCGAAATAATAAATATAGCTATTGGCTATTGTAACACAGGTTGGAACTTATATTCGAATACCTTATTGATCGAATTTCTAGTAATTATATCTGCACAAACGCCGTGGGTTTAAAAAAAGGAGCTATCCCACAAACCTGTTCAAAATTCTCCTTTACTCCTGATAACTACGTGGCTTGCTAGGTTATTAAGCACCTCGATGATCGTTGAGCGGGCTTAAAAAATAAGGTGAATTATTTCTTTGGAGCCTGGCAATTGGGGCATTGACTGGCAAAGCGATGTAACAGTGCTCCGCAATTAGAGCAGGCATAGCGGTCTTCAACTTCTTTTACCCAACGTTCAGTACCTAATTCCTTCCATCGAGGTATAGCTTCTAACATTGCATTTCTTGAAATTTCAAAGGGAAAACTATTTATATTGTTACATGGAAAATCATCACACTGGTAGCATCCTTCCAAACTTTTTTCCTCCGCACATGCTCTGATAGAACAAGTCTTGGCGAATTGAAAAGTATTTTCCGACCTGCATCCATCACAAACCACATTCTCAGGCGAAGTGCCAAAGACAGAGGCTAGTAGTCCTTTAAGATTTTGGTCATTATAAAGATCTGCGGATCTAACTGCACACACGCTGCAATACATACCGCATGGCGAGAGATATTCTTTCTTTACGCTCATCAGGTGTTCTCCTTTTTTAGAAGTTTTTCCGCCGATATGGTTTTGACATCCCAAATCATTTCTTCATTCACTTTGCCTAGCATCATTTGGTTGATACGATGGAAAACATTTACCCCGATATTCTCCAGTTTCTGAAGATGATGTGATATTATCAACTTCGAAAAGCTCATATCCCGTGAAGGCTTTTAGCACTCTGTCGCAACAATCGTCTTTTGGGTGCGTATTTTGCTCTGGCCATCTTTTCACTGTGTACACAGCAGATGTATCTGACATGTTCTTAAGCAGTAGAACACAGATTTGACTGTAGAATTTTTGAATAGATTGATTTTACAACCTGTATACAGTTTTTTCTATTAATCAGCTTGAAAAAACGAATAGAACAACCCACCTCAAAAATACAATAGCTGAATATATTGTATATGCCTTCTACGAAAAGTCAATAAATTGTAGATATGGGTAAGGTCGAAAACCCCCAAATCATTTCTAAAAACAAAAAGCGCCCTCCATCCGGAGAACGATCGATATTTTCCCTATCCATCTTAATGTATTATAGGTCGAAACTTATGCCTGTTAATTTGATATAAGTATTAATTTGGCGACTCTCTAGGAATGAAAAAGCTTTGTACATTTCTGCCATCATGGGTTTCCTCGATTTCACCGGTCCGGTAGACCCACCTTGTGGGACCCAGCAGTACGTGTTCAATATTCTGGGTATTCACACATGCCGCCCGGTGTCGCATTGCTGTCACAGCAAACGAGTTGGGCTTTTGTCCTTCGAGTTTTCACAATAAGTGTATGGTTCCTTTTCCAATTATCGATGTACAATAAAATAATAAAGTAATTGATTATGACGATAAACTGTTCGATGGGTAACAGAAGGAGAAAAAAATGAAGAAAATTACCTTGTCCTTCCTTGTGGTTGTATTCCTGGTCATACTGGCAGTTGGAGTACGCCTGGCAGCCGCCAATACGATCTATATGCCCATTGTGTCCAATCCATCACCTACACCAACATCTACGCCAACCCCAACCCCAGATCCAAATCCTGAAGCACTTCCAAATGGAGGCTTTGAACAAGGGCGCGTTACCTGGCATGAATATTCCTATCAGAGTCACATACTCATCCTCAAAAATAGCGATATCGCCCATAGTGGCAGCTGGTATGCGCAGTTGGGCGGCTCGAATAATGCTGCTGACTCGATTGATCAAACGGTTGTGGTTCCTCCTGATCATCCATACTTGTCATTTTGGCGTATTATCGATTCCAAAGAAACAATTTGTGGAAATGATGTATATAAAATTTACGTCAAGGACACGTTGATTGATAATTATCCACTTTGTTTGGGAAATACTCCTGAATGGCATCGAAAAGCATATGATTTACGGGCGTATAGTGGACAATCCGTAAATATCACGATCCGCGTTGAGACAAATTCATTCCTGATCAGCACGTTACTGCTTGATGATTTTGAATTTCGCTCGACTCCTTGAGGAGCCCGAATTCACAGCTGTAGGTTGGGTTGAGAAGGAAGATTGTTCGTTCGAAACCCAACTTTATTCTAAATATATACCCGTCTATACGTCTCGGTCCACACGGCAGATGAGAAAGGATCCATCTATCAGGTGACGTCACCCGCAAGTGGGCGAGACTTGGACTTAGCATGAAAGGTGTATAAAACCGAAGTCAGCTAAATTTCTTTTAATCGCGCTGAATTCCGCTTGTCGGGTGTACACCGTGTTGGGCAGCTTTTCTTATCGCGAAAACGTATCATACAGGTCCTGTTTGACGAGATCAACATGAGGTTCCAAGCAGACGTGAATGTTTGGCTCGACATTTGGAACAACTTTGGTCTGTCCTAAGGTAGGTCCATTGTCCATGATTACTTCAAGATTTACTGGCTGAAAGTTACACGATTCAGATTGAAGCATAATGACTGCGGCTGTTAGATCGAAAATCTCAGCTGTCTTAAGACCCCAAGTATTGAACATTATGTCGTAGAGATCTACAATCATATTGGCTTTATCATCACCTTTGCGCCATGGAAGGATATCTTCATGGCTAAACACCACTTTGTTTGTGGCGTCAAGGGGTACCATAAATAATTCCAAGCCAGACTCGAATACTTCTTTTACGGCTTGTGGGTCGGCTATCATATTCCATTCTGCAACTTGATTTTTAGATTCGCGTATCAGGCCCGTAATGTTGCCGGGGACGTCCACCGCGCCACCCATGAAGTAAACCGCTGAAATATTACCCTTAATAGTCGGGTCAAGCTGTAAAGCTTGCGCAAGATTAGTAAAAGGTCCGCTCACAAAAATAGTTACGGGGTCTGGAGCTTGATTAATCATAGAGACCATCAATTCAGGGGCATTCTGAAACGGATAGGTCTTGTCAGCATGCGGTAACGGATAATCCCAGAAATTATCGCTTAATTGACGTAACCAATCGGGGAAAGGAGTACCTGCTGCCAAAGGGGTGGCTTGTCCGGCGCCAAGTGGAATATCACGAATACCAAGCTTATCCAGCACACACCCTACGTGCTGTATGTATAATTCGGGGTTCGCCTCACCATATGAGATGGTTATAGCCTGAATGGATATATCTGGATGACTTAACAAATAAAGAAGCGCTGCCATCCCATCGCGACTGCCATCATCGTCATACAGCAAGAGCATTTTATTGTGCGACGACGTGGGCTCAACGGTCTCGGTAGAAGTAGATGTCGCAGTTAGCATTGAGGTTGTCAGGACAGATGTACAGGTATCTGCTACAGTTGGAGTGATTGCAGGTACACCGCACCCTACGACAAATAGTATGAGAAACGCTAGAGCAATAAAAGGAAATAAAATTCTACTGCCCAT